>JBDTMY010000124.1:0-13563 GCA_039934015.1 Chloroflexota bacterium
ACCTTCTTCTCGGCCGACCTCGAGCAACCAGCGGTGGAGTCCGCCGGCGGCTAGACCGCTTAGTTATCAGGAATACGCTCGCCGCGGTTGACGCGCGGCCCCGCCGCGACGATACTTCGGTCTCCGAACTATTCAGGGACCGAAGGAACTGTGACCAAAATCACACCAAACGACGACATATCTCTGGCGCGCGCTGTCCTCGCGGTGATGCCTCGCTTCGGCCGCATCGCGTGGAGCGCCGCCCAAGAGTGCGGGATGACGTCCCCCGAGCGTGGCCGCCTGATCTGGGTGGTCGGCGCAACGCCGGTGCGCGCCGGGCTCGTTGCGCAGCGAATGAAGCTGAGTGCCGGCGCGGTGACGGAGCTCGTCGAGGGCCTCGTACGCGAAGGGCTCGTGCGGCGTGAGACCGATGCCGACGACCGCCGCGCCGTCGTCCTCGCGCTCACCGCCGAAGGTCGTCGCGTACGCGAGCGCTACGAGCTCGCCGCCTCATCGGCGGTCGCGCAGGTGCTCGGGCGGCTGACGGCGCCGCAACGGAGGCGCGTTCGCGCGGCGTTCGCCGACCTCAACGCCGCCTTCATCGCGGCGGATCCGGCGCCCGGGGCCGCGGTCGTTCGCCGCTCGTTCACCGCTTCTTCACGACCGCGGCGCAGCGTGCGCCGCATCACCACAAGGGAGAACGCAAATGCCCGCTGAGATGGACCGCACCGCGCGGATCCTCGCCTCGATCGGCGTCGGTCTCGCGCTGTTCCTCGCCGCTCTGGACCAGACCATCGTGGGGACCGCGCTGCCCCGCATCGTGGGCGAGCTCAACGGGCTCGAATACTTCGCCTGGGTCGCGACCGCCTACATGGTCACGTCGACCACGACCACTCCGATCGCCGGCAAGCTCGGCGACCTGTTCGGCCGCAAGCCCTTCCTCCTGGTCGGCATGATCGGTTTCGTGCTCGCGTCCGCCCTGTGCGGGCAGGCGCAGGACATGGTCGAGCTAGTCGCCTTCCGCGGAATCCAGGGCCTGTTCGGCGGCGTGCTCTTCGCGAGCGTTTTCGCGTCGCTGGCGGACCTCTTCCCCCCGCAGACCCGGGCCAAGATCCAGGGAGTTTTCGGCGGCATCTTCGGCATCGCCTCCGTCGTCGGTCCGACGATCGGTGGCTACCTGACCGACAACGTCGGCTGGCGCTGGGTCTTCTACGTGAACATCCCGGTGGGGATCCTCGCCGTGGCGGTGGTCTTCTTCACCATGCCACGCACCAAGCACAGCGCATCGTGGCGGGATATCGACTTCCTGGGCGCGGGGTTGCTCGCGGCGACCCTTGTGCCGCTTCTGGTCGGCTTCTCGATCACGCGTGACCACGCGTTCAACTCGCCGGAAGTCATTGGCCTGCTCGGCCTCGCCGCGGTGATGGCCGTGATCTTCTTCATCGTCGAGCAGCGGGTGGCGCATCCGATCGTGCCGTTCGTGCTGTTCAAGAACGTGACCTTCGCGGTGTCGGCGATCACAGGATTCCTCATCGCCTTCGGCATGTTCGGTGCGATCGTGTACATCGGCCTCGTCTACCAGGGAGTTCTGGGGATCGGAGCGACGAACTCCGGTCTGCTTGCGACGCCGATGATGCTCGGCCTGGTCGTCGCCAGCCTCATCACCGGGCAGCTGATGATCCGCATCACGCGCTACCGGTTCCTCGGCACGATCGGCCTGATCATCATGGTCTTCGGTCTGTACGGGCTCGCGCAGGTCAGGGTCGGGACGCCCGAGATCGACGTCGTCCGCGACCTCATCATGGTCGGCATCGGGCTGGGCGTGTCCATGCCGCTGTACATCAACGCCACGCAGAGCGCGCTCCCGCGTGAATTCCTCGGCGTCGCGACGAGCCAGATCCAGTTCTGGCGGAACGTCGGGGGCACCGTCGGCGTGGCGCTCCTCGGCGCCGTCGTGTCGCATCAGCTTCCGGAGAGGATCCAAACGCAGGTCGCCGCGCTCAACCTTCCGGCTGCGGTGTCGGCGTCCCTCCCCAGCGGTGGGAGCGCGCAGGCGATCTTCGATCCGGTCCGGATCGCGGCAATGAAGGCCGCGCTACCGCCGCAGGCACAGCCGATGTTCGACCAGCTGCTCGAGGCCATCCGGACCGCGCTCGCCCTGTCGCTGCACGACGTCTTCATCTACGCCGCGGTGGTCGTGAGCCTCGGCGTCGTGGCTTCGCTGTTCCTAAAGGAAGTCCCGCTCAAAGGGCACACCGCGCGGCCCAGCACGGGCTCGGTCCGCGAGGGAGCGCCCGCCTTCGGCGACTAGATCCGGCGCTTGGTGGCCGCCTGGATCTCCCGGGCGGCCTCGCGCTCCTTGATCACCTGGCGCTTCTCGTAGCGCTTCTTGCCGCGCGCGAGGCCGATCTCGACTTTGGCGCGGCCGCCCTTGGTGTACAGGCGTAGCGGGACGAGCGTGTACCCCTTCTGCGCCACCGCGCCCGCCAGCTGGTCGATCTCCCCCTTATGAAGCAGGAGCTTGCGCGGCCGGAGCGGCTCGTGATTGTCGTGCGCCGCATGGGTCCACGGCGCGATGTGTACGTTCCGCAGCCAGGCCTGTCCCTTGTCGATCAGCGCGTAGCCGTCGCGCAGATTCACATGACCGGCACGCAGAGACTTGATCTCGGTCCCGGTCAGCGCGAGGCCGGCCTCGAACCGGTCCTCGATCGAATAGTCGAAGAGCGCTTTGCGATTATCGGCAAGCTGCAGGTCGCGCGACTTCTTCTCGGGCTCGGCGACCGGCGGTGCTTTGCGATCGGGCATGGCCAGAGCGTACAGACCGAGCGACAAAAAGAGACAGCGGCGGCATTTCTGCCGCCGCTGTCACCGGGTCTCCAAAGACCTCGGGTTAGTGCGTGATCACCTCAGTTGGTTTCATATACGAAAGGCCGAAGTGAGCACCCCTGGGTCTTTGGTTTCCCATAGGCATCACCCACTCCACATCACCTCCTTTCTTTCGCTATCAATCCTCACACGGCTGTCGAGTCGTCGTCAATGTGACGCCGGTCGCAAATCCGAAATCGGGCCGGATTCGCTCCGGCGAGGGAGTCGCTAGGGGAGGTAGGGGCGCGGGTTTACGGCCTGTCCATTCACGATCGTCATGAAGTGGACGTGGGGTCCGGTCGTCCAGCCCGTCATGCCGACGTAACCGATGATCGTGCCGGCCGCCACGAACTGCCCGACCCTGACCGGCGGCCAGCGGCTGTCGTCGAGATGGCCGTACAGCGTCGAGAAGTTGTAGCCGTGCGCGATGATCACCACGACGGCGGTGTCGCCGTACGCCATGTAGGGACGCCCGACGGTGACGACCTGACCGGACGACGCGGCGCGGAGTGGCGTGAACTTCGGCGCCGCGATGTCGATGCCGTTGTGGAAGCCGCCCCAGCGCGCGCCGAACCCCGACGTGATCGGACCCGAGACCGGCCACATCCCGAGCTTCGCCCCGTTGAAGGCGCCGAGACCGCTCTTCGCCGCGAGCTGCGCCGCGAGATTCGCGTACAGCCGCTCGGCTTCCTCGAGCTTGCGGTTGAGATCCGCGGTCTCGCGATTCGCGGCGCCCAAAGCTCCCACGGCCTGCTGCTTGTTCGTGGCCGCGTTGGCGCGCGCGTCCGCTTGCTGCCCGATCGCTGCCTGCATCTGCGCGACAAGCTCTTCGTACTCGGCCTTCTGGCCAGCCAGCGCCTTGCGCTGCGTCGCGATCTGATCCTGGAGCCCGAGGATCTCCGTCCGCTTGCCTGCGGCGTCGTCGAGCTTGGTCGCGGTGCTCGCGCGAAGGGCCCGGATCTCGTTGGCGAGCTGCTGGTCCTGACGGTTCACGAAGATCATCTGCTGCACGCGGTTCGCGAATTCCGTGAGCGTGCGCGATGACAGCAGCATCTCGAGCGGACTGATGAGCGCCTGCCGGTACGTCGCGACCAGGTGCTTGGCGTACAGCTCCTCGCGCTGCACGAGCTGTCGCTGCTGCTCCGCGGCCTGCGTGGTCAGCGACTCCGCGAGCGCCTTCGTCTCATCGAGCTGGAAGGCGACGAGGGCGAGCTGCTCTTCGGCGATCTGGATCTCGTAGCCCAGCGCCTCGGCCTCCGACTCCGCTGACGCCTGCTTCTGGGCGAGGTCGGAGATGCGCGAATTGGCCGAGTCGACAGCGGACTGGAATTGATTCGCGGCCTGCTTGTAGCGCTCCGCGTTCTGGCGCGACACGGCGACGGCGCGCTCGAGTGCTTCCTTGCGGCGGAGGGCTTCCTGAAGAGGGTCGTCGGCGGCGGCCGGCATCTGCTGGGCCACGCAGAGGGCGAGTGCTGCCAGCACGACGACGGTCGTGCGCAGTCTGCTCTTCCTCCACCCACCTCCCCGGACGTTCCGGGGAGCATCCACGGGCGCATGGTCCCACTCGGGGCTGCCGCCGGTCAAGGCACGACGCAGTGTCACTTCGCGAGATGGGCGCGCACGGACAGCGTCGCTCCTCCCGCGCCAACCAGGAGCGCCACGCCCAGCACGCTCGCGGCGAGCTGGAACGCGAATTCAGGCCCCAGCGAGATCGGCAGCGTGACCAGGAAGTCGAGCATCGCCGTGGTGACCGGACCGGATGCGGCGAACACGATCGACAGCGCGACGACCGCGCCAAGCGCACCGACGAGCATCCCCTCGAGGATGAACGGCCAGCGGACGAAGGCGTCGGACGCACCGACCAGCTGCATGATCTCGATCTCGTCCCGACGCGCGTGCACCGCGATCCGGATGGTGTTCACGATCACGAACAGCGCGACGAACAGCATCATCGCGAGGATCGCGATGCCTCCTACCGATAGGACGCGCGTGATCGTGAGCAGCTGGTCGACGACCTGCGGGTTGTCGATGACGTCCGCGACGACGCCGCCGCCGATCTCGGCCCGGAGCTCGTCACCGAGTCGCGTCGCCTGGCGCGGGTCCGCAAGCTTGATCTCGAGCGATGCGGGCAGCAGATTCGCGTCGACGTCCGCGATGACGAAGTCCTTACGCCGGTCCGCGATGTCCCGCAGCCGCTGAAGCGCCTGGTCCTTCGTGATGTATTCGACGCGCGACACCGCGGGGTCGACCTCGATGCGCGCCTTGAGGGCGAGGACCTCCGAGACCTTCGCATTGTCGTCGAGAAAGCTCGCGATCTCGACCTTCGACTCGAGCACGCCCACGGCCGCCTGCAGTCCGCGGTCGGTGGTGAGGAAGAAGGCGAACAGCAGCAGCATCAGCGTGACCGTGAATGTCGAGGCGAGGCTCATCACCGGATTGCGCCAAAAGCCCTGGCCGGCCGCGCTGAGAACGTAGCCGACGCGCCTCATGCGGCGTACAGCCCTTCGCGCTCGTCGCGCACGACCATGCCGTGGTCGAGATGCACGACGCGCCGGCGGAGCGCGTTGACGATCTCCGCGTTGTGCGTGGCCATCAGCAGCGTCGTCCCGAGCTCGCACACGCGCGTGAGCAGCTTGATGATCTCCCAGCTCGTCACGGGGTCGAGGTTGCCGGTCGGCTCGTCCGCGATGAGGATGCGGGGGCGGTTCACGAGCGCGCGAGCGATCGCCGTGCGCTGCTGCTCACCACCGGAGAGCTGACCCGGGAAGTGATCGCGCCGCGCGGTCAGACCCACCAGCGAGAGTGCGCGCTCGGTCTCCTCGCGCACGAGACGGCCCTCGTGACCGGTGACGATGAGCGCGAACGCCACGTTCTCCGCGACGGTCTTCCGCGGCAGCAGCTTGAAGTCCTGGAACACGACGCCGACCTTTCGACGGAGGCGGTGCACGTGCGAGCGCGGCATGCGCCCGACGTCCTCGCCGTCCACGACGACGCGACCGGTCGTCGCGAGCTCCTCGCGAATGAGGAGCCGGATGAGCGTTGACTTACCGGCGCCGGACGAGCCGACCAGGAAGATGAAGTCACCGGCGTCGATCCGAAGGTCGACGTCGCGCAGCGCAAAGGTGCCGTTGGGGTAGCGCTTGCTGACGTCGTCGAGCGCGATCAAACCCGTGTCTTCCCTCTCACCTTGGCCGTGCTGCGCCTGGCTGCTCGGTGCACCGGCCAAGCGACGCATCGGTCTGCGACTCTCTGGGAGAACATATCGGCCCGCATGCGTCGAAACAACGGCCAAATGACCGTAATTGGTACTGCTGCGACCGAATTCGTACGCGGGATTGACAGGTCGTCGCGTCCGCCAGTGCGTCTGCTGTCGCTACCTACTTGACCGGCAGCTGGGTCTGGGTCGGCCGGGTCGTCGTGAAGGTCGCGATCGAGGCGATCTTGGCGTCGCCGGTGGTCATGACTTTCACGCCCATCGTGGGCCGGCCGAGGACGCGGATCTGGTCGAGCGGCGTCCGGATCACGACACCGGTGGTCGAGATGAGCAGGATCTCCTGGCTTCCTTCGTCGACCATCTGCATCGCCGCGACGTCGCCGGTCTTCGCGCCAAGTGATGCGAGGATGACACCCTGGCCGCCGCGCCCCTGGGTCGGGAACTCCTCGACGGCGGTGCGCTTGCCGTACCCGTTCGCGGTGACCGAAAGCACCTCGGTGCGCGGTCGGGCGATGCCCATGCCGACGACCTCGTCGCCCTTCTGGAGGCGGATGCCGGTCACGCCTTGCGTGGACCGTCCCATCGGCCGCGCGTCCGAGGCCTTGAATGAGATGCCCTTGCCCTTGCGCGTCGCCAGGATCACGCGGTCGTCTTTTGCGCACGCGGCGACCCACGCGAGCTCGTCGCCCTTGCGAAGCGCGATCGCGATGAGCCCGGCGCGCCGGACGGTCGCGTACTCGGACAGCGCGGTCTTCTTCACGAAGCCCTTGCGCGTCGACATGATCAGGAACTCGGCGGAAGTCGTGTCGCGGAGCGAGACCAGCGCGGAGACCCGCTCGCCCTGCTGCATCGCTTCGAGGATGTTCTGGATCGGCGTGCCCTTCGCGGTGCGGCTGGCGTCCGGCAGCTCGTAGACCTTGAGCGCGAAGACGCGGCCGCGGTCGGTGAAGACGTAGAGCTTGTCGTGGTTGCGCGCGACGACGAGGTGCTGGACGTCGTCCTCATCCCGGGTCTGCATGCCGATGACCCCGCGACCGCCGCGATGCTGCGCGCGGTACGTCGAGAGCGGCATGCGCTTGGCGTAGTTCCGGCTCGAGAGCGTGATCACGACGTCCTCGTCGGCCACCAGCTGCTCGTCCGTGAACTGCCGGGGCAGATCGTCGGCGATCAGCGTGCGCCGGTCGTCACCGTACTTCGCCGTGAGCTCGTCGAGATCGGTCTTGATCAGCCCGAGGATGCGTCGCGGGCCGGCGAGGATCGCCTCGAGCTCGGCGATCAGCTTGATCGTCACCGCGTATTCCTCGTCGATCTTCTGGCGCTCGAGACCGGTCAGACGGCGGAGCTGCATCTCCAGGATAGCCCGCGCTTGCAGCTCGCTCAGCCCGAATTTCTCCTGGAGGCTCGCGAGCGCCGTATCCGGCGTCTTGCTGGCGCGGATGGCCTTCACGACCTCGTCGATGTGGTCGAGCGCGATCTTGAAGCCCTCGAGGATGTGGGCGCGCTCCTTCGCCTTGGTGAGGTCGTGCTGCGTGCGGCGGCGGATGACGTTCTTGCGGTAATCGATGTGGTGCTGGAGGACTTCCTTGAGCGAGAGCGTCTTGGGCTCCTGGTCGACGAGCGCGAGCATGTTCAGGTTGAACGCGGACTGCATCGCGGTGTGCTTGTAGAGGTTGTTGAGCACGCGGTCGGCGCTGTCGTCGCGCTTGATCTCGATGACGATGCGCATTCCCTCGCGGTCACTCTCGTCGCGGATGTCGCTGATGCCGGCCAGCTTCTTGTTCTGGACGAGATCCGCGATCTTCTCGATGAGCGACGCCTTGTTCACCGCGTACGGAAGCTCGTTGACGATGATCGCCTGGCGGGTGCCTCGAATGTCTTCGACGTGGGCTTTTGCGCGCATCAGGATGCGGCCGCGACCGTTGGCGTAGGCCCGGCGGATGGCATCGATGCGCTCCGCTTTGCCGGTCTCGACGTTCTTCTCTTCCTCGAAGCGGTAGATCAGGCCGCCCCCTGGGAAGTCCGGTCCGAGGATCGTGTTGCAGAGGTCGTCGGTCGTGAGCTCGGGATCGTCGATGAGTCGCTTGGTCGCGAGCGCGACCTCCGTCAGGTTGTGCGGCGGGATGTTCGTGGCCATGCCGACGGCGATGCCGGCGGAGCCGTTGACCAGCAGGTTCGGCAGGCGCGCGGGGAGGACCACCGGCTGCAGGTGGCGGCTGTCGTAGTTCGGGATCCAGTCGACGGTGTCTTTGTCGATATCGGCGAGCATTTCGTTCGCGATGGCCGCCGGCCGGGCTTCGGTGTAGCGCATGTGCGCCGGCGGGTCGTCGTCGATCGAGTTGTGGACGAAGATCCCGGCGGCCAGCGCGAAGTTCTGCGTGATGTCGACCGTCAGGTCGTACACGTCGGCCTTCCCCGCCGGCTCGACCTTCGCGACCTTCTGCGCGAGGCTGGCCGGGATCGGGAACGCGCCGGTGCGATGAAGCCGCTCGGGGATCGACGACCGAGCGAACGGCATGAGCTGGTCCTTCGGCTTCAGCTGCTGCGCTTCGCGATACGTCCCGTCGCGCAGCATGAAGCGGTGGTCCGGCGTGCAGACGATCTCCGCGCCGGACTCGAGCGTCACCTTCACCACCGGGTCGTTGCGGCGGACGAGTCGCGGCGCGCGCATGGGCTTGATGCGCACGTTGCGGTGCGCATCGACAGTGAAGACATCGACCCGCGCTCCACGGTGCGCCATATCGACGAGCTCCGCGAGCGTCTTCTGCTCGCCGTTGTACAGCTCGACCTTCGTGTCCCCCGAAAAGCAGCCGAAGTTCCCCTGGCCCTGGACCAGGGGATAGCGCGCGGCGAAGTCCTGCGCGAGACGCACCAGCGCGTCGTAGATCGGCACGTCACCGTGTGGGTGGTACTTCCCCATCACATCGCCGACGATCGCCGCGGACTTTCGGAGCGGACGATCGTTCCGCAGACCCATCTCGTGCATCGTGTAGAGGATCCGGCGCTGCACCGGCTTCAGTCCGTCGCGCACATCGGGTAGAGCGCGCGCGACGATGACGCTCATCGAGTAGTCGAGATACGCCTGGCGCATCTCGTGCTCGAGCTCGATGCCGATCACGCGGTCGTTCTTCGGTTCGTCGATCACGTTCTGCCGTGCTCCCTACTCCGCTCTTCGGCGGCCACCGCTGCGCGCACGCGGGCGAATGTCTCACCAGTCCGCGAATACTTTCGTTCGAGCTCACGCTTCTTGTCGTCCGGCATCACGAGGAAGACCGCGTCCGCCTCCGCGAGCAACGCGCCGTCGCTCGCGCGCGATACCGTGCCGTGGGTCTCGATCGAGCGGCTTCGCTCGCGCACGACCTCGCCGACCACGCGCAGCTCCTCACCCACCGCGACCGGCAGCCGGAAGGTCACGTTGAGGCGCGCCGTGACGCCCCAGATGCCCTGATGGAAGATCGCCCAGCCCATCGTTTCATCGAGGAGGGCCGTAACGATCCCGCCGTGGACCGTGCCGTCGTATCCCTGATGGCGGCGCTGCGTCGTGCAGATCGTCTCCGCCCGCCCGCGCGACACGTCGAAGTCGAGATGGAGGCCGCTGTCGTTCAGCTGGCCGCAGGCGAAGCACCAGTGTTGGAAGTCGACGCCCAGCTCGGAGAGTTTCGCCATCAGATGTCGAGCGCCGCCCTCTTCGCATTGGCCATGATCCATTTCTTGCGGCCCTCGACCTCACTGCCCATGAGCTCATCGAACACGAGGTCGGCCCGCTCGGCGTCCTCGAGCGTGATCTGCTTGAGCGTCCGCGTGGCAGGGTTGAGCGTCGTGTCCCACAGCTGTTCGGCGTTCATCTCACCCAGACCCTTGTAGCGCGCGATCGCGGGCTCCCGTCCGCCCTTGCCGTCGTCGCTGCCCTCATCGCTGTTCACCGGAGCATCGGACTCGGCATCGACCGTCGCTTCGGCGGCGCGTCTCCGCGCGCGCGCTGTCGCTTTGTCGCCGCCCTCGGCGTCAGCCTTGTCCGCGGCGGCCTTCTTCCGGTCGTCCCGCTTCGTTCTGGCCTGGGTCTTCAGCTCTTTGATCGACTTGTCGCGCTCGTTGTCGGAGTACGCCCAGCGGATCTCCTTGCCGAGCTGCAGCCGGTACAGCGGCGGCTGGCCGAGGTAGACACGCCGCTCCTCGATGAGCGGACGGAAGTGCCGGTACAGGAGCGTGAGCAGAAGCGTCGTGATGTGCGAGCCGTCGACGTCCGCGTCGCAGAGCAGGATCGTGCGCCCGTAGCGGAGCTTCTTGATGTCGAAGTACTCGCCGATGCCGGTGCCGAGGGCGGTGATGAGCGCCTTGATCTCCTCATTGCCGAGCATCTTGTCGGCGCGTGCCTTCTCGACGTTCAGGATCTTTCCGCGAAGCGGCAGGATCGCCTGGGTGCGCCGGTCGCGGCCGCCCTTCGCGCTGCCGCCGGCCGAGGGGCCTTCGACGATGAAGAGCTCGCACTTCTCGGGGTCTCGCTCGGAGCAGTCCGCGAGCTTGCCGGGGAGCAGCGCGCCGTCGAGCGCGCCCTTGCGCTGGACGAGATCTCGCGCCTTGCGCGCGGCCTCGCGCGCGCGGAACGCGGTGAGACATTTGTCGATGATCCGCCGTGCGTCGGGCGGGTTCTCCTCGAGGTATTGGCCGAGCGCGTCGTTGACGGCCGAGGCGACCTGCCCGGCGACCTCGGCGTTGCCGAGCCGCGTCTTCGTCTGACCCTCGAACTGCGGCTCCTTGATCTTCACGCTGATCACCGCGGTGAGGCCCTCGCGAACGTCCTCGGACGTCAGGTTCGGATCGGCCTCCTTCAGCTGCCCGTTCTTGCGCGCGTAGGCGTTGAGCGTGCGCGTCAGGGCGTTGCGGAAACCGGTGAGGTGCGCGCCGCCGTCGATGGTGTTGATGTTGTTCGCGAAGGTGTAAACGCGCTCGGCGAAGGTGTCGTTGTACTGGAGCGCCACCTCAACGACCGTGTCGTTCTCGTAGGTCTTCTCGACGTAGACGGGCTTGTCGTGCAGCGCCTCGTGCGACCGATTAAGGTGGCGCACGAACGACATGATCCCGCCGTCGAAGTAGTAGTTCGCCTCGGTGTCGTTGCGCTCGTCGCGCAGCGTCAGGAACAAGCCTTTGTTCAGGTAGGCGGTCTCACGCAGCCACTGCTCCACGACCGCCGCGTCCCACTCGATGACCGGGAACATCTGCGGATCCGGTGTGAAGCGCGTGACCGTGCCGGTGCGTCGCGGCTCTTTCCACTCGATGCTCGGCGGCAATGGGAGCTGCGGCTTCGCGACGGTCTTCACCTGCCCGGTCGGCTTGCCGCGCTCGTACGTCTGCGTCCAGACCTTGCCTTCGCGATGCACTTCCACCACTAGCTCGGTCGAAAGCGCGTTCACGACCGAGACGCCGACGCCGTGCAGGCCACCCGACACCTTGTAGCCCGCGCCGCCGAATTTGCCGCCGGCGTGAAGGATCGTGTGCACCACCTCGAGCGCGGACTTGCCGGTCTGCTGCTGTTTGTCGACGGGGATGCCGCGGCCGTTGTCGGCGACGGTGACGTCGTTGTTCTTGTGGATCCACATGTCGATGCGATCGCAGGTGCCGTTCATCGCCTCGTCGATCGAGTTGTCGAGCACCTCACGGATAAGGTGATGGAGGCCGCGGATATCGGTCGTGCCGATGTACATGCCCGGGCGTCGGCGCACCGCCTCGAGGCCTTCGAGGACCTGGATGTCCTTGGCGCTGTAGGACGCGGGCGCCTTGCTGCCGTTCCCGGCGGCCTTGTCACCAGCCCGCGCCTTCACGGTCTCGTCGTCTTTTCTGACGGCCACGTGCTCTCCCTTATGCCCGGCCGGCGCGGACCAGGAGCTCGTACAGACGCTCGAAGTCCTCGTCGGAGTAGTAGTCGATCGCGATCCGTCCGCCCTTGCGGCCGCGGAGTACCTCCACCTTCGTGCCTAACGCGGAGCGCAGCTCGCTCGTCACCTGCGCGAGATCGGGATCTCCGCCGCGCAGACGCGGACGTGTCCGACCGCGCCGCGGCGGATGGACCATCTTGCGCACCAGGGCTTCCGCGTCGCGCACCGAAAGCTGCTGCGCGATGACCTTGCCCAGCGCCGTGAGTGCGTCCGAAAGTGGCAGCGGCAAAAGCGCGCGCAGGTGCCCCTCGCTGATCTTGCCTTCCATGACCGCGTCCTGGAGCGGCTGCGGCGCCGTGAGCGTTCGGAGCATGTTCGCGACCTGCGAGCGTGACTTCCCCACCCGCTCGGCGACCTGTTCCTGCGTGAGGTCGTACGTCTCCATCAATAGCTTGTACGCGCGCGCGGTCTCGATCGCGTTGAGGTCCGCGCGCTGGAGGTTCTCGACCAGCGCGAGCTCGAGGCGGTCGTGCACGTCGTCGCGCACGACGGCGGGGATCGTCGTGTCGCCCGCGACCCGTGCCGCGAGTACTCGGCGGTGTCCGGCGACGAGCTCATAGCCGTCGCCGTCCCGTGAGACCACTATTGGTTGCAGCACGCCATGACGCTTGATCGATGCGGCGAGCTCCGCGATCCCGTCGGCGTCGAAGTTGGTGCGCGGCTGCTGGCGGTTCGGACGGATGCGCTCGAGCGGGATCTCGGTGGCAGCCAGCGATGGCAACATCGCGGGGGTCGTTCCGGCCGGCGGCTGTCCCAAGAGGACATCCAGACCGCGGCCAAGACCGGTGCGTGCCATCAGGCGATCGCCCCAGACAGGGCGATGGGCTCGCGAGCTTTGATCCGACCGAGAAGCTCTCGGGCAAGCTCGCTGTACGCCTTCGCGGCGCGCGACTGCGGGTCGTAGACACTGATCGGCTTGCCGTGACTGGGCGCCTCCGCCAGGCGCACCGTGCGCGGGATTCGCGCGCGTGCGACCAGCTTGGGGAAGTGCTTCCGGACCTCCTCGATGACCTGCATCGAGAGGCGGTTCCGGCGGTCCTCCATCGTGAGCACGATCGCTAGCACCTCGAGCTCCGCGTTGAGCCGCCCGCGAACGGCTTCGATCGTGTCCAAAAGCTGGGCCAGACCCTCGAGCGCGTAGTACTCGCACTGGACCGGCACGACGACGCCGTCGCCAGCAGCAAGGGCATTCACGGTCAGCAGCCCAAGAGAAGGCGGACAGTCGACGATGACGGTGTCGTAATTGACCGCGCCACGGAGCGCTTCGCGCAGGCGGTACTCGCGGGCCATCAAGGGAACGAGCTCCACTTCCGCGCCGGCCATGTCGGGGCCGGACGGGATGAGATCAAGGCCGGGAACGCCCGTGGGCACGACAGCTTCCATAATGGGCCGCTCTCGGAGCAACACGCCATAAATGCCATTCGCCAGCTCCTTGCTGATTCCCAGGCCGCTGGTCGCGTTTGCCTGCGGATCAAGGTCGACGATCAGGACCCGTTGCCCGTGCTCCACCATGGCGGCGCCCAGGCTGATCGCAGTGGTCGTCTTCCCCACCCCGCCCTTCTGATTGCTCACCAC
>JBDTMY010000125.1:0-17215 GCA_039934015.1 Chloroflexota bacterium
CCGACCTCATCGGCGAGGTCGACCCGATCAAGGTCGCCGAGGGCCGCTACCTCTCGGACGAGCTCACGATCCACTACGGCCTGGTGCCGCGCACCCACCGCGGCATCTTCGCGCTGAACGAGCTACCCGACCTCGCCGAGCGCGTCCAGGTCGGGCTGCTCAACGTGATGGAGGAGCGCGACGTGCAGATCCGCGGCTACAAGGTGCGCCTGCCGCTCGACCTGTTCGTCGTCGCCTCGGCGAACCCCGAGGACTACACCAACCGAGGGCGGATCATCACGCCGCTGAAGGACCGCTTCGGTTCGCAGATCCGCACGCACTACCCCAAGGATCTCGCGATCGAGCTCGGCATCATGGAGCAGGAGCGCAACACCTTCGTCGACGAGGGCATCACGACCATCGTCCCCGGCTACATGAAGGAGGTGCTCGCCGAGTTGTCGCAGCTCGCGCGCCGCTCCCCTGAGATCTCACAGCGGTCAGGCGTGTCCGTACGAGTCACCGTGTCGAACTACGAGAACCTCGTATCGAGCGCGCTGAAGCGCGCGCTGCGCACCGGCGAGACATCGGTGGTCCCGCGCATCAGCGACCTCCCAGCGGTCGTGGCGTCGACCGCCGGAAAGATCGAGCTCGAATCCGTCGGCGATGTGTCCGAAGAACGCGTGATCGAGCGTCTCGTAGCGCGCTCGGTCCTCAACGTCTTCAACAGGACGTTCTCGCTGCCGGAGTTCGATTCACTCCTGGCTGCCTTCAGTCGCGGCGCAACGATGCACGTTTCGGCGACGCAAAGCAGCCAGGAGTACGTAAAGCAAGCGCTGCAGATCCCGGGGATGAAGGGCGCCGTGGCGAAGCTGGGAGCATCCGGCAATCCCGCCGCGGTCGCCGCAGCAGTGGAGTTCGTCTTAGAGGGACTGCACCTGAATCGCAAGCTGAACAAAGAGCGCGGCGACGCACGCTCAACCTTCCGCGCGTGACAGTGGCGGGCGCGTTCGCGACGGCGGCGTGCGCGAGCGGTGCGGCGCTCCCTCGACGAGCGTCTGCGCCCAGCGCGCCCGAACAGAACACGCCCCGTGAGCGGCGGGCGCGCGTAGCCAGCAGCGAGGAGAGGGAGCGCCGCGCCGCTCGCGCACGCACACGCGAACGCCTCGACGGCGCGCCAGCGCCGACCGCATGAGCGAGCTGCCACGTCTCGACGACTTCGGCCACGAGATCAAATACTCCCGCTGGGACGGCACGCAGCGCCTTGACGCGCTCGAGGCCGACGAGCTGCTGGGCGCGATGTCCGACGAGCTGCTCGCCGGCGGCGATCTCGAGGACGCGCTGGCGCGGCTCTCGCGGTGGGGCATGCCCGGGCGCATGGAGGGCATGAAGGATCTCCTCGAACGTTTGCGCTCTGCCAAGCAGAAGCGCGCGGAGCGCCACGACCTGTCGAAGGTGTTCGACGAGCTCAAGGAGAAGCTCGAAGAGGTGAAGCGCCTGGAGCGCGAGGGTCTCGAGCGGAGGCGGAGCGCCGAAGCGCCCAACGAGCAGTTGCGGCAGGGCATGGAGAAGATGGCTCAGGAGCGCCTCGCGCAGCTGGACGCGCTACCAGACGACTTCGGCCGGGCGGTTCGAGCGCTGAAGGATTACGAGTTCGTCGAGCAGAAGGCGGCCGAGAAGTACCAGGAGCTCCTGAAGGACCTGCAAGAGCAGGTGCTCGGGTCGTACTTCAAGAACATGAAGGACTCGCTGCGCAACCTCACACCGGAGCAGCTGGAACGCACGCGTCAGATGATCCGCGACCTCAACCGCGCTCTGAAGGAGCGCATGGAAGGCGGCGAGCCGGACTTCGAAGCCTTCCAGCGCCAGTACCCGGAGCTCGCGGGCGGCGCCAAGGACTGGGACGACCTCCTGCGCCAGCTCGCGCAGGGCATGGCCGCGATGCGCTCGCTGTGGCAGAGCATGTCGCCGGAGATGCGCGACCAGCTCGAGGGAATGCTCGGCGCGGCCTTCAACGATCCCGGCCTGCAGTCGGCGATGAACGACCTGGCGGAGACGCTTTCGCAGCTCATGCCCATGGAGAGCTACGACCACGGCGTCGGCGGCGACGAGCCGATGACGCTGGCCGAGGCGCTCGGCCTGATGGACGAGATGAACTCGCTGTCCGACATGGAGGACACCGTGCGCTCCGCGCGCGCGGCGGAGGATCTCGAGTCCCTGAACGCGGACGATGTGGAAAAGCTCGCCGGTCCCGGCGCCCGTCAATCGCTCGAACAGCTCCGCAAGATGACCGAGCTCCTCGAGGAGGCGGGCCTCATCCGGAAGGACGGCGAGCGCTACGAGCTCACGCCGCGAGGCATACGCAAGATCGGCCAGCGCTCGCTCGAGGACATCTTCGCGACGCTCAAACGGGACGCGTTCGGGAGCCATCGCGCGCGCACGCGCGGCCGCGGCGGCGACCCGACCGACGAGCTCAAGACGTACGAGTTCGGAGACCCATTCCTCCTCGACCTGCCGGACACGGTGAAGAACGCCGTCTACCGGGACGGCGCGCACGTGCCGGTGAAGCTCAAAGCCGAGGACTTCTCGGTCTACCGCACCGAGCTCATGACGCAGTCGGCCACGGCCATACTGGTCGATGTCTCGCGGTCGATGCTCTTCCGTGGATGCTTCCTCGCCGCGAAGAAGGTCACGCTCGCACTCGACTCGCTGATCCGCTCGACCTTCCCGAAGGACGACCTCTATATCGTCGGTTTCTCGGCGCTGGCCAGCCAGCTCAAGCCACAGGATCTGCCGCGTCTCACGTGGAACGAATACATCTACGGCACCAACATGCAGCACGCGTTCGAAACGGCGCGCACACTGCTCGCGCGCTCACGCGGGAAGAACAAGCAGATCATCCTGATCACCGACGGTGAGCCGACAGCGCACTTCGAGCCAGGCGATCCCACGCCGCAGTTCGCGTACCCGCCTACGCCGCGCACGCGCGAGATGACGCTGCGCGAGGTCCTGCGGTGCACGCGCGAAGGGATCACGATCAACACGTTCATGCTCGCGCGCGGCCACTATCTCGTGGACTTCGTGAATCAGATGTCGAAGATCAACACCGGCCGGGCGTTCTACGTGGAGCCCGAGAAGCTCGGCGAGTACGTGCTCGTGGATTACGTGTCGCACAAACGGAGGCGGGTGTCCTGACCGGCTAGGCCGTCCTCCGCCACCGCACCGCCGCCAGCGCGGCGATGACGCACACCGCCGCACCGAAGAGCGGCCACAGCACGATGCCGATGGTCGCACCGAGGAAACCGAATGCAGCGCCGAACCGATCGCCCGGCGGCGTCGTCAGTCCAAGCAGATTGCCCGTCTGCGCGAGCCAGGCCGTGAACGCCCCCACCAGGCCGGTGACCCCGCCAATGGCCGCGGCCCAGCCGACCGTGAACGGCGTGTCGAAGTCGAAGCCGTTCTCCCCGACGAGCGCGCGCGCGATGACGATCCACGCCGCGACCGAGAGGATCCCGCCGAGCCATCCGACGACGGGCAGCTGCTCCAAGAACGTGATCGCCACGAACACGATGCAGCCGAGCGTGAGGTACCAGAGACCGCGCACGTCCCTACCCTACGAGGTCCCGGGCACCCGGTTCCGTATCGCGCGTCACGCTCGCGACGCCACGTCGCCGTTCTTGATGAACCCGAGGGCGCGGCGCCACGCGTCATCGCACGTCTGCCGGTGCTCGGCCGAAGTACGGTCGAAGAACGAGTGCGGCGCGTCGGGATACGTCACGATGTGGTGCGCGACCCCGGAATCCTTCAGCGCGCGCTCGAACTCGGCGATCTCGGTCGCGGGGATGCCAGGGTCGGCGCCGCCGAATAGTCCCAGCACCGGCGCACGCATCCGGGGCGCGCGATCCTTTGGCGCCGTGCCCTCCTCACCCTCGCGCGTGGACAGGCGGCCGTAGAAGCCGATCACGCCGGAGAGCTCCGCGTGCTCGGCGGAGGCGAAGAACGCCTGACGGCCGCCCATACAGAAGCCGACGACATAGACGCGGCGCGCGTCCGTCGCGCCGCGCAGGTGTCCCATCGCGCTCGCGATGTCCGCCTGGACGGTCGTGGTCTTCGTCTTCGCCACGTGCTCCTGGTACTTGAAGTCGTCACCGCGCGGCGACGTGCCCGCCGTGCGGCCGAAATAGTCGATCGCGATCGCGTGGACGCCGGCGGACGCGAACCGCTCGACCAGCTCCTCGTAGAAGGGATGCAGTCCTCGCACGTCGGGCGCGATCACGACCCCCGCGTCGCCCTCGCCAGCCTTGGCGAGGCGCGCGCGGAACCGCGTCGCGTCCTCGCTGGTGAGGATCACGTCCTCGCTGCCCGCGCCGCCGGAGATCGGAAGAAGGTCGGCGGGTACGTCGGGCGGGCGCGCACCCGGTGGATAACACATGGAGACTCAATGGTGCCACCCTTCGACTGGCTATGCTCGCGAGCATGGCCGAGCTGAAAGACCGGGTCGCCGCGAAGATCGAGGAGATGCGTCCGTACCTCGAACGGAGCGGCGGACACGTCGACCTTGTCGAGGTCGAGGACGGCATCGCGAAGATCCGCGTGGCACTGACGCGGCCCGGCCCGAGCCGCCTTGTCGCGTCACTCCAGCTGAAGAGCGGGATCGAGCGAGCCCTTCGGGCCGACATCCCGGATCTCCGCGGTGTCGAGGCCGTGAATCTTCCGCCGTACTCCGAGCTGGGCTGGGACCAGCCTGATTTTGTGCCGACCGAGCTGCCGGTACCGCCCGATCAGGGCGGGACGCGCTAGAGCAGGCCCGGCGCCGCCGCGCGCCACTCGGCCAATGGGTGCGCATTGATATCGGCCCGCAGCATCTGGATGCAGACATGGTCCGCGCCGCTCGCAACATGCTTGTCGACGCGTGCGCGGATCTCGCCGGCGTCGCCCCACGCGACGATCGCGTCCAGCAGTGCGTCGCTCCCCTCGCCCCCGAGATCCGCATCGCTCCAGCCAAGGCGTCTCAGGTTGTTCGCGTAGTTGTCGAGCGCGAGGTACCGCTTCATGTGCCTCCGCGCCGCGGCGCGCGCGACGACCGGATCGCTCGAGAGCACGGCCGCCTGTTCGACCGCGAGGAGCGGGCCTGCCCCGAGCTCCTTACGCGCGCGCAACGTGTGCTCGATAGGGACGAAGTAGGGATGAGCTCCGATCGTCCGCTGGCCCGCGAGGCGCAGCATCCGCGGACCGAGTGCCGCGAGGACGCGGCCGGGCGGCTCCGACGGTGGCGGGCCCGTGTACGGCGCCTTGTCCATCGCGTCGAGATAGCTCGTCATGCTTTCGACAGGCTTGTCGTAGGACGCGCCGCGCATCTTGACGACAGGGGCGTGGCTGACGCCGATGCCGAGCAGGAAGCGGCCGGGATACGCCTCCGCGAGCGCGCGATTGCCGTTCGCCATCGCGGTCGCGTCGCGCGCCCACATGTTGGCGATGCCCGTCGCGATGATGAGGCGCTCGGTCGCGGCGAGCAGCAGGCCGGCGTGCGCGAAGACCTCCTTGCTGCCGAGCGACTCCGGGATCCACAGCGTGCGGACGCCGAGGTGTTCGAGCTCTCGGACGTAGTCCCGCGCCGCGGTGGCGGAGAGTCGCTCGATATCGAACGTCCACGCGCCCACACGACCCAGACGCTTCGCCCAGGTGCGCGCCTCATCGTGTGTGCTCACTGAGGGCTGAAGCGTATCCGTGGCGCGACCGTGGTGACGTCCACGCCGCGCATGCCCTCGGCGCCTAGCGCGGCGAGCCGCTCGCTGGCAGCGGTCGCGTCGGCGATCAGCGTTGCCACCTCGACGCCCTGGCACCGCGGAGCGAACGGACCGAGCCGCTCGATGCCCGCCTCCAGCAGCGTCGACGCGCCGTGGAAGTTGCCGTTTCGCCAGTGATGGAAGCCCACGCCGACCTGAAGGATGCCGTGATAGAGCCCGCGCGCAGGCGCTCGCGTGTCCCGCCAAAGCAGCTCCAGTGTCTCGTGCTGCTCGAAGAACTCGCCGGCGTTGAACTGCTCGATGCCGTGGATCAGCTGGGGCGGCGCGGGCTCCCCGCACCTGGCGCGCGCGGGCTCGTCGATCTCGCCGCCAGGGACGCGCTTGGGCGGCCGCGCGGACCTGCGGTCGCGGCTACTCGGCGCGGACGTGTTCGGCGCCGACGATCTTGCGGAAGCGCAGCTCGTCTTCGAGGAACTCACGCACGAGCGAGTTCTCGAATGCTTTCGGGAGCTCCTCGGGACGGTCCGCGTGCGCGACCTTGATGCCTTCATGAAGATCGTGCGCGGCGGCGAGATAGCCCTTGGGCAGCTTGTACATGCGGGTGTACTGGAAGTGCCAGACCGGGCCGGTCTGCCCGATGAGCTCGCCCTCGAACGTGATGGCGCTGTCGGTGGCGCTCACGATCTTGGTGTATTTCCCGATCTCGCGCTTCGCGGTGGCGCGCTCCTCGTCGGTCGCGTCGGCGGGCAGGGGGAACTCGGCTATTTCGCTCATTGGCGCTCGCGATGATACATTTCGCCTCGCCGACGCGACCGCTGCTGTGGAGGAACTGACTCGAATGGCGTATGTGATCACGGAGCCGTGCGTGAACCTGAAGGACGCGAGCTGCGTTGACGTCTGTCCTGTTGACTGCATATATACGACCGATGCGGACAACATGTACTTCATCCATCCCGATGAGTGCATCGACTGCGGCGCGTGCGAGTCCGTGTGTCCGGTGAGCGCGATCTTCCCCGAGGATGCTGTTCCCGATAAGTGGAAGAGTTACATCGAGATGAACAAGAACTACTTCAACAAGTAGTGACTTGCTAGGTGACATGCGATCCGCGGCCTTTCGGTCACCCAGCTTCGTTTCTGTCCTTGGTGCGGGTACGAGCGTCGATCCGAACGCACTCCAAGCATTGCCGTAGGTGAAGGTTCGGGTCTTCTTGGTTCTTTCCGCGACTTTTGAACGGTCGGATCCGCGCGTTCCATTTGTCGTGGCCGCGTAGGCAGTAACGCGCACCGGCGACGCCAAACGCCGGATTGCCGCGCGGTAGGTCGGGCTGCGAGTGGATCACCTGCATGACCATGCGCGCTTGCGACCGTTTCACTTCGCCGATGAACGGCCAGAGAAGATGCAGGCCAAGTTGCACGGCCGTCGGCGTGAACACGCGCCAGCGCCGGTACGGCCTGCGGCGTCCCCCAGGGCGTCGCACTCCCGAGATCGTTCCGAGGCCTCCCAGTGCAGATCTCAGCCGGAGAAGCTCGGCTGCGATGCCGACCTCAGACGACTGGGGAACATAGAGGCGTGGCACGAAGTAGGCCGCGTGCGTCCGGTGCTTCTCGAGGTACGTGGAACCTTCGCCGTCAAAAAAGCCGCCGGCCCAAGCCAGTTCCTCCCACGAGGCGGAGGGCGAGATAGCCGGGGCCAACACGCGCCCGAGAGCCCGCTCGAATTGGGCACGTTTCGTGGGACAGAGCCACGGGCCGATCAACTCGGCGACGCGAGCGACATCAGGACGCGACGACGCCTCCCACCAGAAGAGATCCTGTTTGCCTTCCTTCACGCTCGGACCTTTGAGGCGGCCGACGCCAACTAATCGCCGGAACTTGAGCAGCACACCAGGCATGCCATCCGGGCCAGCCTGGTTGATCTGCGAACGGACGCCGCGCCCAGACCGATTGGCCCACCCCTCGCCATCGAAGAACCCCGCGGCCCACGCGAGCTCGTGCCGATCCATGTATGAGTAAAGACCACAGAATCGGGCTCGCTGTCTGTCCCTCGGCCGTCACACGTTCGTGCGAAGAGGCCGACTATCTCGCGCGACGAGGCTCAGTCTTCGATGAGCTTCCTTCCGGCGAAGCCTGAATCGAGGTCGTGCCAGTAGCTGATGTGGCTCCCCTCGCCCAGTTGCCAGCAGAGATAGACCTCGCGGCCCCGGAACCTGGTCCGGAAGTCGATGAGACCGCGGTCGGGGTCCTTGACCTCGACCCCGAGCTCCGCGAGGTCCTTCAGCAGCGCGTTGACCTCCTGCGCGACGGGGTCCGAGGGACGCCGCCGGTAGGCGGCCGCGCGGCGCTGCAGGTCCTCGAGGAGTGGCCGCACTTTGGGCAGCAGCGCCTCGGCCTGGGTTCGTGTGTACGTCGGCATATGCTCTCGCCGAGTATCGCCCAGGAGGGATGTTGATGGCGACGTACGTGCTTCTTACAAAAGTCACCGCAGCCGGGGTCAAGACGCTTCAGTCGAACCCGCGCCGCATCAAAGAGGTCAACAAGGACGTCGAGGCGCTCGGGGCCCGCGTCGTCGCGCAGTACGCGACGCTTGGCCGCTACGACTTCGTGAACATCGTCGAGGCGAAGGACAACGAGACGATCGCGCGCCTTTCCGTCGCGCTTGGCGCACGGGGCACGGTCCAGATAGAGACGTTGACGGCGATCCCGATCGAGACGTTCATCCGCGGCTTGGGCACGAAGGCCAAGGGGCGCAGCGCCGGCTAGACCGCCACCGCCTCCCCCGCCAGGTCCACCGCGGACCGCACCGGCGCGTCCGCGGCGATCTCGTCATCTCGCGCCGGCGCGAGGTCGGACCAGCTCAGCTGCCGGCCAAGCCGGTCCGCGAGGGCCGCGGCGGCACGGTCAGCGACGTCCCGCGTGTCCGCGGTCACGCCGAGCCCCTCGAGCGAGGCGACCTCGTGCGCGAAGCCGCACGGGATCATCAGCTCGAACGCCGTGAGGTCCGTACGCACGTTCAGGGCGAATCCGTGCGTGGTCACCCCGCGAGAGACACGGACACCGATGGCCGCGATCTTCGCGGGCAGGCCGGAGTCCGGAAGATCGACCCACACGCCGGTCTTGCCGCGCTCGGTCCTCGCGTCGATCCGATACGACGCGAGCGTGTCGACGAGCGCGCTCTCGATCGCGCGCACGTAGCGCACGAGGTCAGGTGTCTCGCCCAGACGTATCACGGGATAACCGACGAGCTGCCCGGGTCCGTGATAGGTGATGTCCCCACCACGATCGACGCGGTAGACCGAGGCGCCGGCGCGACGGAGGTCCGCCGGTCCGGCGAGCAGGTGGTCGGTGGTCCCGCGCCGTCCGATGGTGTACACGGGTTCATGCTCGAGAAGCAGCAGACGCTCCTCCTCCCCAGCACGCACACGCGTCGCGACCGCTTCCTGAAGCCGCCAGCCGTCGAGGTAGTCGATCCGACCGAGCCAGCTCGAACGCAGCGGGCTAGCGCCGGACATGGCGCTCGGCGTGATACGACGACCGCACCAGCGGACCGGCCTCGACGTGCCGGAAGCCCATGGTCATGCCGGCATCGCGCAGGTCATCGAACTCCGACGGCGCCCAATACCGTTCGATCGGCAGATGCACCGGCGACGGCCGCAGGTACTGCCCGACGGTGAGGATGTCCGTGCCCTGAGACGCGATGTCACGCATCGTCGCGATGACCTCGTCACGCGTTTCGCCGAGGCCGACCATGATCCCGCTCTTGCAGACCAGCTCCGGTGCGCGCTGCTTGGTGCGGTGAAGCACCTCCAGCGAACGCTCGTAACGGGCCTGAGGCCGCACGCGCGGATAGAGGCGCGGGACGGTCTCGACGTTGTGGTTCAGGATCTCCGGCCGCGCGGCCAGCACGGCGTCGAGCGACTCCGGACGGCCGACGAAGTCGGGTATCAGCACCTCGACGGTCGTGCCCGGTGACTGACGACGGATCTCCCGGATGGTCTCCGCGAAGATCTCCGCGCCGCCATCGGAGAGCTCGTCCCGGTTCACGCTCGTGACCACGGCGTGCCCGAGCGCCATTTGGCCGACAGCCTCACCCACCCGGCGCGGCTCGTCCGCGTCCACCGTACCGGGACGTCCCGACTTCACCGCGCAGAAGCCGCAGGTGCGGGTGCAGGTGTCGCCGAGGATCATGAATGTGGCGGTGCCCGCGCCCCAGCACTCGGCCATGTTCGGGCAGTGCGCTTCCTCGCAGACCGTATGCAGTGACTTGGTGCGCATCAGGCGTCGCAGGTGCTCGTACGTCGGCCCCGTCGGCAGACGCACCTTGAGCCAATCGGGACGCGCGTGGTCGATGGGCACCGATGTGTTCGACGCGCCGCGTCCACGCGAACGCGGCCGCTCGACATCGCCGGGCATCTCGAACACGATCGGTGTGAGCTCAGCCACTAATACACCGGCACGGTCGGACCGACGGTCTGAAGCCAGTCGCGCATCGTTTGCAGGAACCGCGCGGCGGTCGCCCCGTCGACGACGCGGTGGTCGAAGCCGATCACGAGATTCATGCGCTGCCGGATCGCGATGGCGTCGTCGTCCATCACGATCAGGCGCTTCACGATCGACTCCGATGAGATGATCGCGGCCTGGCCCGGCGGCACGATCGGGCTGGAGATGATCGTGCCGAGCGGCCCGGTGTTGTTCACCGTGAACGTCCCGCCGTAGAAGTCGTCTAACGTGAGCCGGCGTGCCTTCGCGCGGTCGACGACGTCCCGGATCGAGCGCATGAGTCCCGCGAGGCTCTTGCCGTCGGCGTCGCGGATCACGGGCACGACCAGACCGTCGTCGCCAAGCGCGACCGCGTAGCCGAGGTTGATCTCCTTGTGCGCGATCACACCTTGATCGGTGAAGCTCGAGTTGACGAGCGGCACGCTCCGCAGCGCTTCGACGGCCGCTTTGCAGATGAAGGCGGCCGGCGAGAGGTCAAAGCCCTCTCTCGCCTGGAAATCGCCGCGCACCTTCTCGCGGTACTTCATGAGCGCGGTCATGTCGATCTCCATCACGGCGTGGGCATGCGGCGCGCTCCAGGCCTGCACCATGTTCCTCGCGATGGCGCGTCGCATCTGCGAGAGCGGCACGAGCTCGTCGCCCGCGAGAGACATCGGGGCTGCGGGGCGCGCGGGGGTCCGTGCCGATCCATCCGAGACGACCTGCGTCGCGGACGCGGGTCGGGCCGCCTGCGGCTCCTGTGACGCGGGCGCGGCCTGTGCGTTCGCGATGTAGTCCTCGACGTCCTTCTTCGACACGCGCCCGCCGAGTCCGGTGCCCTCCAGCTGTGAGATGTCGATGCCGTTCTCCGCCGCGAGCTTTCGCACCGCCGGCGTTGCCCTCACATCAGAGAGATCGGGACGCTGCGCCGTCGCCGCGGATGCGGAGGACGAGGACGCCGTCGACGGGGACGATGAGCTTTGCGCTGGCTGCGGCGGAACTGATTCGGAAGGCGTCGCTGGCGTCGTGGGCCGCTGCGACGACTGCGGACGTTGCGCCGCGGGGGCGGAAGCCGGAGAGTTTGCCGGCGGAGTCGATGCGCGAGGCGCCTGCGCGGTCGTCGCAGCCGCCGGCGAAGCCGCGGCGACGTCGCCGTCAGCAGTGTCGAAGGTGGCGAGCAGCGTTCCGATCGGGACCGTCTGGCCCTCTTCGACCTTCACTTCTTTCAACGTCCCGGCGACCGGCGACGGGATCTCCGTGTTGACCTTGTCCGTCTGCACCTCGACGAGCAGGTCGTACTTGTTCACCTTCTCGCCTGGTTGCTTCAGCCACTTGCCGATGGTCCCCTCGGTAACGGACTCACCGAGCTTGGGCATCTTCAGCTCATAGACGGACATGGCACACCTCCATGGCGAGGCCGGTCGTCAATACGCCGCCAGCTCGCGCATCTTCGACGCGATCTTCTCGGGATCCGGCATGAACCAGTCCTCCTGGGGCTTGTTGTACGGCATGGCGGGGACCTCCGGTCCGCCGAGGCGCATCACGGGCGCGTCGAGCGCGTCGAAGGCCTCCTCGGCGATGAGCGCGGCGATCTCCGCCCCAGCGCCGAAGAGACGGTTGTCCTCATAGACGATCAAACACTTTCCGGTCTTCCGGGCTTCCCGGAGGATCGTCGCCGCATCGAGAGGCCGGAGGCTGCGCACGTCGACGACGTCCACCGAGATGCCCTCACTCGCGAGCGTCTCGGCGGCTCTCAGACTGTGATGGAGCATGAGGCCGTACGCGAAGACGGTGATGTCGGTGCCTTCACGCTTCACGTCGGCCGGGCCCAGCGGGATCGTGAACTCCGCATCGTCCGGCGCGTCGCCGCGTACCGCGCGGTACGTCGCTTTGTGCTCGAGGAAGATGACGGGGTCGGGGTCGCGCAATGCCGACCGAAGCATGCCGGTGATGTCGCGCGGTGTGCTCGGCACGACGACCTTGAGGCCGGGCACGTGGGCATAGAACGCCTCCACCGACTGCGAGTGATAGAGCGCCCCGCGAATGCCGCCGCCCCACGGCATCCGGATGACCATCGGAACGCCGTACGCGCCGTTGGAGCGATACCGGATGCGCGCTGCCTCGTCGACGATCTGCTCGAACGCGGGCGCGCTGAAGTCCGCGAACTGCATCTCCGCCACCGGAAGCAGCCCGCCCATCGCGGCGCCGATCGCGATGCCGACGATCGAAGACTCCGCGACCGGCGTGTCGATGATGCGGTCCTTGCCGAACTCCTCGATGAAACCGTCGGACACGCGGAACACGCCACCCCGCACGCCGACATCCTCGCCCATCAGGATGTAGCGCTCGTCGCGCCGGAACTCGGAGAGCAGCGTGTCGTGCACCGCCTGGACGTTGCTCTTCTCGGTCATGACTCCAACTCTAGGTCCAGCGACGGGAAGCGACTCGGGCTCCGCTCGCGCTGGATCGCGTATGCGACCGCGAAGATGTCCTCGCGGCTCGGCTTTGAGAAATAGTCGCCGTCTACGCCGACTGGCGAGCGATTCGCGCGTGCTGTCAGCGTGCGCGGTCCGACATCGAGGTAGTCGATGCCGCGCTGAGTCTCGACGACATGCTGAAGGATGTAGGCCGATGCCCCACCGGGCAGATCCTCATCCACGACCAGGAGCGCGCCGGTCTTCTTCACCGACTCCACGATCGTGTGACCCACGTCGAAGGGCAGCAGCGTGCGAACGTCAACGATCTCCACGTCGATGTCGACCGCCGCGAGATCCTGCGCCGCCTCGAGCGCGATGCGGCAGAGCGCCCCGTACGTGACGAGCGTGATATCGGCGCCTTCGCGGATCCGCTCCGGAACGCCGAGCGGCAGGGCGAGCTCCCCGATGTTCGTCGGGGCCCGTTCCTTCAGGCGGTAGCCCGAGAGCACCTCGATGACGACGGCGGGGTCGTCGCCGCGAAGCAGCGTGTTGTAGAAGCCGGCCGCCTGCGTCATGTCGCGCGGCACGCAGACGTGCATTCCGCGCAGCGTGCCGAGGATCATCTGCATCGGCGAACCGGTGTGCCAGATCCCCTGGAGCCGATGGCCCTTGGTCCGGATCACGACCGGCGCCATCTGACCACCTGCGGTCCGATGCCGTAGCGTCGCGAGATCGTCTGAAGCGAGCTCGAGCGCAAAGAGCAGGTAGTCGACGTACTGGATGTCGACGATCGGCCGCAGCCCGCGCAGCGCCGCGCCGATCCCCTGCCCCAGGATCGTCGCTTCGCGGATGCCCGTGTCCGTGATCCGCATTGCGCCGTGTTTCTCCTGAAGTCCCTCGTACACGAGGTTCACGTCACCGAGCCGTCCGACGTCCTCGCCCAGGATGACGATGCGCGGGTCCCGCGTGAGGTTCGCGTCGAAGCAGCGCAGAAGCACCATCCGGCCGTCGATGACCTCCGGTTTCGCCGGGTACTCGGGCGCGACAGGACGCGTGCGTAGCGGCGACCGATCTGATCCGCTCAACAGGTGCGAGTTGTAGCGGACCTCGTTCTCCTCCCGATACGTCCGCACGAATAGCGCGAGCTCGGCGCGCGCCGGCCCTTCGCGGCCGCGCAGCGCGGCGAGCGTCCGGAATGCCGCGGTGTAGACGGCGCGGTGGCTCAGCGGCTCATCGGCCTCGCGCAGCTCGTTCGCCACGGCGTCCACGGACACGCCGAACTCGGTCGTGGCCGCGGTGATGAGCGTGAGCGCCTCGTCGCGGCGGCGGCGTATCGGCTCCTGGAACGTCTCGTAGGCACGCTCGCGGATCTGTTCGACGTCCGAGCGATCGTGCTTCTCGAACTCATCGAGCATCGCGGCATCTGCGAGGCCTTCCCGGATCATCCACTCGCGCATGCGGCGGATCGGATCGGCCTCGACTTCGAACGCGAGGCGGTCCTTCGGCTTGTAGCGCTCGTGGCTGCCGCTGGTGGAGTGGCCCTGCGGCTGCGTCATCTCGACGACGTGCACGATCGCGGGAACATGCTCGCGACGGACGCGCTCGGCGACGATCGCATACGTGTCGCAGAGCGCGACGTAGTCCCAGCCTTTCACGACCTCGATCTCGAATCCCGGATCACCATCGCGTTTCATTCCCGCGAGCGCCGCCGACACCGAGCTCTTGGTCATCTGGAGCTCATTGGGCACCGAGATCCCGTAACCGTCGTCCCAGACGCTGAGCAGGAGCGGGACCTGAAGAACGCCGACTGCGTTCACGGACTCCCAGAACAGGCCCTCCGCCGCTGCGGCGTTGCCGATCGTGCTGAAGCACACCTCGTCGCCGTTGCGCGAAAAACCCTTCGCCACATCGCGGAGCACCGCGGATTCGCGGTACAGCTTCGATGCCCACGCCAGACCGACCGAGCGGGGCATGTGCGCGGCGACCGGTGAGAAGTCGGACGCGACCTGCACCGAGCTCAGGAGGTCACGCCAGTGCCCTTCTTCATCGACGATGCGTGACGCGTAATGGTTCGACATCTGGCGCCCGCCGGAGAACGGGTCGTGTGTCACGTCTGCGTCCGCGTACAGCTGCGCGAAGTACTGCTCGAGGTTCGTGACGCCCACGGCCATCATCACCGTCTGATCCCGGTAATAGCCGCTGCGCCAATCGCCGGGGCGCATGACATGCGCCATCGCGAGCTGCGCGACCTCTTTGCCGTCGCCGAAGATGCCGAACGGAGCGCGCCCCGCGAGCACCTCGCGCCGGCCGAGCTCGCTCGCGGCGCGGCTGCGGACGGCAAGGCGGTAGTCGGCGATGATCTGCTCGGCGGCGAGGGTGAGCTTCGCGCGCGGCGTGGTGACCCCGGGCCGCGAACGCGTCTTCACGCCATCCTTAATGGTGCCAGTTTCCCTCACGCCGCGGCAGCGGCCTCGGCGTGGTCGAGGAAGGGTAAGAGCGCGGCGAGGAACGCCTCGGTGCGCTCGATCATCGGTAGATGCCCGCACGCATCGATCAACTGGAGCTGCGCCTGCGGCATGACCTCTCGCGCGGCCGCCGCGGCGGTCACGGGCAGCACCGCATCCTGTCTTCCCCAGATCACCAGCACCGGGTTCTGATAACGCGGAGCCTGCGCGACCCAGTAGTCGCGGACCGACGCTTTCACACCTCCGATGGTCACACCGGAGCGCAGCGCCTTCACGAACTCGCCGAACGATGGATACCCATAGCGCTCCGCCTCTTCGTACAGGGCATCGGGGATCCGGCGCGGATCATAGAAACAGCTCCGCAGCACGCCGCGTGCTTGCGCGGGACTTCCGAAGGCCCGCGCGAGGAGTCCCATACCTGGGAGCGTGCACAGACGCAGGAAGAACGCCACCTCCGTGCCAACGCCGCCGCCCGCGACGAGGGCGAGTGAGCGTGTCCGTGCCGGTTGGCTGACCGCCGCGGTGTAGACGACCGCACCGCCCATCGAGCTGCCGACCAGATGAGCGGACCCGATGTCGAGCTCATCGAGCAGAGCGCCGACGAACCGGGGATAGAAGGCATCACGCGGACCGAAGTGCTCCACGTCACCTGGCGACTCGCTCTCGCCGAAGCCGGGAAGGTCGCAGGCGATCGCTCGTCGTCCGGTCATTGCGATCGGTCCCATCACGTCGCGCCAGTTCTCCGCCCACGCGCCCACGCCGTGGATCAGCAGGACGGGATCGCCGCGGCCCGCGTCACCTTCTTCAAGAACGCGCGTGCGGAGGCCCATGACGCTGAGCGTCTTCGACCGGATCACGTCCATATACTGCGCCCGTGCTCTTCTACTACCTGTGTACGCTCGGTGAGGAGCTGTATCGCGCGGCCTACCCGACGGGCGCCCAGAGCAAGGACGCGGACGTCTACAAGTGGGTCGCGATGCACTCAGGCTCGCCGGCGGTCTGCCAGCGCGAGCATCCCGAGGCGCATCGCTGGCGCCCCGACGAGGGCGGCGATGAAGAGCGCGTCGTCCGCAGCTACTCGGTACTGCAATGGGACAAACAAGGTTTCGACCTCGCGAAGCGCAAGCCCGACCTCGGCGAACGATTCGACTCGCCCTGGGGACCGTCGCTGGTGATCGAGCGCGCCGAGGACCCTGTCACCGGCACGTACCTGCTGCTGCGGATCTTCCCGCACGGCTACCAGGGCAAGGCTGGTGAGATGGGCCTCGAGCGTAGGGACGTCCCGAAGGTGCTCGTCGGCAAGGTCTAGCGCACTGCTCGACTAGCTGGTCTCGGCCTTCAGATGCGCGCGGTGCTCCTGGTGATGCAGGTGCGCGTGCTCGTCCTCCTTCTCTTTCGGCGGATAGAAGAGTCCCGCAACATAGAAGCGCGACGGCGCCTGGGCGTACGACGACAGCAACAGGTGCACGTCGTACTTCTCGAACAGCGCCGTGCCCCACGTCTCACGAAATCGTGTCGCCCACTGCGGCCCGTACCGCTCGCGGCTGAGGCGAGCCATCTCGTGGAGCTCCCAATCGAGCACCGGTAGCTCGTGCATCTCGACGCACTCCGGGCTCGCGCACCGGAACCGCAGACGCAGCGGCAGATGGAGCACGTCGCCGTCGGGCTCGGGCCGCACGAATCCGATCGTGGCCGTGCGTTCGCGCGCGAGCGCCTGCAGCGACTCGAGCGACGCGCGCAGGTGTGGTCGCACGAACGGCCAGCGCAGCCGCCACGCGTCCTTCGCGTCGACATAGGCGGTGGCGATCACCTCGCCGTCGACGCTCTCCGTCTCCGGCCGGACGTCGCGCTCGTCCTTCGTCATGCGCGCGTGGATCCACGACCAGCGCAGCAGCGGTGGATCGGTGTCGTTCCCCTTCCACGGGTACGGCGAGAGCCGAACCAGGCGGCCGCTCTCTCGATCGACGCCGATCACCGATGCGCGTTCGATCGGAAACTCGTTCGCGGCGATCGTCTTCGCGATCGCGAGCACGTCGTGCTCGGCCCCGGCGTCCTCCATCTCCCCTTGGCTCATGTCGTCACAATAGGTGCGAATGCGCGATGACCTCGCACGCGAGTTTCCCGAGGCGGGCCG
>JBDTMY010000126.1:0-14263 GCA_039934015.1 Chloroflexota bacterium
ACGGTCCGCGCGCCGGGACCTTCGTCTCCGATGGCACGATCACGGCGATCCGCGCCCTGGTCCCCGGCGCCCCGATCGACATGCTGCGTGTGATCGAGCAGTGGGGCGCGATCGGCGAGCAGATCAGCGAGGCAGCGGGGCGCGCGCACGGCGGCACCGACCCGACCAAGGCAAAGCTGCTCGCGCCGATCCCGACCCCGCGCCGGAACGTCCTGTGCGTCGGCTGGAATTACTCCGAGCATCTAAAGGAAGGACAGGGTCTTCGGGGTCCGCAGGACACCGCCGCCGCCCAGCCGGCGATGCCGGAGTACCCCGCGCTCTTCTCCAAGAATCCGGCGACGGTGACCGGGCCGGACTCGGGCATCCTGTTCCCAGCGCCGCACTCCGAGCAGCTCGACTGGGAGGTCGAGCTCGCCGTGATCATCGGACGTGCGGGACGCGACATCAGCGAAGGCGACGCGATGCAGCACGTATTCGGATACACCTGCGCGAACGACGTCTCCGTGCGCGACGTCCAGCGACGGCACGGCGGGCAGTGGTTCAAGGGGAAGAACTTCGACACGCACCTGCCCATGGGCCCCTGGATCGTCACCGCCGACGAGCTCGACCCGAACGACCTGCGCGTGCAGACCCGCGTGAACGGGGTCACCAAGCAGGATTCGAGCACGCGCCACATGGTCTTCAAGATCCCGCGTGTGGTCAGCGAGTTCTCGGCGGGAAGCCGGCTCGAGGCGGGCGACGTCATCATCACCGGCACCCCCGAGGGCGTCGGCTTCGCGCGCAAGCCCCCCGAGTTCATGAAGGTCGGCGACGTCGTCGAGGTCGAGATCGAGGGGATAGGCGTTCTGCGCAATCCGGTGCAGGGGAGGACGTAGCTGCCTGGTCAGATGGTGAAGCTCCCTGCGAACGGTGGGACCGCGGAGGGCTACCTCGCGACACCCGCGTCCGGCAAAGGGCCGGGCGTGATCGTCATTCAGGAGTGGTGGGGCCTCACCGATCAGATCAAGGGTGTGGCCGACATGTTCGCGCGCGAGGGGTTCGTTGCGCTCTCGCCGGACTTCTATCACGGCAAGGGCGCCAAGATCGGTGAGCCGGACAAGGCTCAGAAGCTGATGATGGAATTCTTCCAGGCCAATACAGCTGCCAAGGATGCGAAGGGCGCGGCGGAATACCTCGCCAGCCACCCCGCGGTGACGAGCAAGAAGGTCGGCGTCATCGGGTTTTGTATGGGCGGATTCCTGGCGCTGCTGGTCGGCAGCGTTGCGCCTGACAAGGTCGCGGCGGTCGTTGATTGCTACGGCGTGGGGCAGCGCATCCCGGAGCTGAAGCCGCTGCGCGGCATCCCGGTCCTCGGCATCTTCGGCGGCAGGGACCATTCGGCGGCCGAGTTCGCGACCCTCGAGAAGGTCGCGAAGGAGAACGGGGTCCCGTTCACGAAGTACACGTACGCCGAGGCCGACCATGCGTTCCTCAACGAGCAACGCAAGGATGTTTACCGTCCCGACGACGCGAAGGACGCGTGGAGCAAGATCCTTCCGTTCCTGAAGAGCAACGTGCGCTGATGAGCACGACGCTGTCGCCGATCACGAGCGTGAACCCCGCGACCGAGGAGATCCTCGCGCGGTTCGACCCGTTCACGCCCGAGGAGGTCGACCGCGCGCTCGATGACGCCCAGGACGCGTTCACCGCGTGGCGCGAGCGCGCCATCGCGGACCGGGCCGTGCCGATGCGCCGGCTCGCCGCCCTTCTCCGTGAGCGGGCCGATCGCTACGGACGGCTCATCACCATCGAGATGGGGAAGCCGATCGCCGAAGCGAAGGCGGAGCTCGAGAAATGCGCCTGGGGCTGCGAGCATTACGCCGAGAACGCCGCTCGGTATCTTGCCGACGAGCTCGTTGGAACCAATGCGCAGCGCAGCCTCGTGGCCTTCCAGCCGCTGGGGATCGTGCTCGCGATCATGCCGTGGAACTACCCGTTCTGGCAGGTCATCCGGTTCGCGGCGCCAGCGCTCATGGCGGGCAACGCCGCCGTGCTGAAGCACGCGTCGAACGTGCCGCAGTGCGCGCTGGCGATCGAAGAGGTCGTGCGCGACGCCGGCTTCCCCGAAGGCCTCCTTCGCACGCTGCTGGTCGCAGGGTCGGCGGTCGAGCCGGTCATCGGCGATCCCCGCGTCCGCGCGGTCACTCTCACCGGCAGTTCCGACACCGGATCGCGGATCGCTGCGCTGGCGGGGCGGGCGCTCAAGAAGTGCGTGCTCGAGCTCGGCGGATCCGATCCGTACATCGTGCTCGCCGATGCGGACCTGGATGCGGCCGCGAAGGTCGGCGCGCGGGCGCGCAACCAGAACAACGGCCAGTCGTGCATCGCGGCCAAGCGCTTCATCGTGGTGGAAGGCGTCGCGCGCGAGTTCGAGCGACGTTTCGCCGCCGAGGTCGAGGCGCTGCGCGTCGGCGATCCGCTCGATCCCGCGACGCAGATCGGACCGCTCGCACGCGGCGACCTGCGCGAGACGCTCGAGCGCCAGGTGCAGGGTTCGGTGCGGATGGGCGCGCGGGCGCTCACCGGTGGCGAGCGTGGCACCGGGAAGGGCTGGTACTACCAGCCGACCGTGCTCGCGGACGTCACCGAGGACATGCCGGTCTTCAAGGAAGAGACCTTCGGGCCGGTCGCGGCGGTCCTGCGTGTTCGTGATGCCGACGCTGCGGTACGCGTCGCCAACGATTCGGCCTACGGCCTCGGCGCCAGCCTCTGGACGGGAGACCTGCGGCTTGGCGAGGCGCTCGCGCGGAAGATCGAATCCGGCTCCGTCTTCGTGAACGGCATGGTCGCGTCAGATCCCCGCCTGCCGTTCGGTGGCGTCAAGCGCAGCGGCTACGGCCGCGAGCTGGCGTCCTACGGGATCAAGGAATTCACGAACATCCAGACGATCTGGATCGGCCCTCCGCAGGAGGGGAAGCCAGCGGGCCCATCCGCGGAGTGAACGCCGCGCAACTGCTCGTTCGCTGCCTCGAGAGCGAGGGCGTGCGCTATGTCTTCGGCATGCCGGGCGAGGAGACGCTGGATCTCAACGCAGCGCTCGAGGACAGCCACAAGATCCAATTCATCCTCACCCGTCACGAGCAGGCGGCCGCGTTCATGGCCGATGTCTATGGACGTCTCTCGTCGTTCCCCGGCGTCTGCCTCGCGACGCTCGGGCCGGGCGCCACCAACCTGCTGACCGGCGTCGCTGACGCGCAGCTCGACCGCGCGCCACTGGTCGCCATCACCGGCCAGGCGGGACTGGAGCGCGTCCACCTCGAGTCGCATCAATACATCGACGTCGTCCAGATGTTCGCGCCGGTCACGAAGTGGAGCACACGCGTCTCGGTGCCGGAATCGGTCCCCGAGGTGGTTCGCAAGGCCTTCCGTCTCGCGCGGATCGAGAAGCCCGGTGCGACACACATCGAGCTACCCGAAGATGTCGCGAAAGAGGAGGTCCGCTCCGAGCCACTCGAGCTGAGGCGCACGTCGTATCCGAAGGCCCAGCAGGAAGCGATCGATCGCGCCACGGAGATGATCAACGCCGCGAAGGCGCCGGTCATCCTGGCCGGCAACGGCGTCACGCGCCGCCACGCCGTCGGCAATCCGACCGTCGAAGCCTTACGGCGTCTCGTCCAGCGCACCCGGATCCCGGCGACGTGGACCTTCATGGCGAAGGGCGTGATCGATCCGAAGAGCCCGTTCGCGCTGGGGCCCGTGGGTCTGCAGCGACGCGGCGCGGATCTGGCGAACGTGAAGGCGCTGGCCGACGCGGACCTGGTCATCGCCGTCGGCTACGACCTCGTCGAGTGGGCGCCGGTCCTCTGGAACCCGAAGCGCGACAAGGCCGTCGTGCACATCGACAGCACCGCCGCCGAGCTCGACGGGCACTACCAGCCATCGATCGAAGTGATCGGCGAGCTCGATGAGGCGCTCGCGGCGCTCGCCGAGACGGTCAAGCCGCGCGACGATCGGCGCTCGATCGGTCCGAGCGCAGTGGGCCGCTTGGTCGGCGACGAGTCAGGTCCGCTCGCGCCGCTGGCCGTCGTTCGCGCGCTGCGGGACGCGCTCGGGCCTGACGACATCGTCGTCAGCGACGTCGGGGCGCACAAGGTCTGGCTGGCACGTCACTTTCCGACCGACCGTCCGAACACCGTGGTCATCTCGAACGGGCTCGCGTCGATGGGGATCGCGCTCCCGGGTGCGATCGCGGCAAAGCTCGTCCATCCCGAGCGGAAGGTCGTCGCGTTCTGCGGCGACGGTGGCTTCCTCATGAACGTGCAGGAGCTCGAGACGGCCAAGCGTCTGGGCGCGGCGGTCGTGGTCGTAGTTCTCGTGGATGACCGTCTGGGCGTGATCGAGGTCAACGAAAAACGTCAGTTCGACCGCACCTTCGCGACGGAGTTCGGCAACCCCGACTTCGTCCAGCTCGCGAGAGCCTTCGGCATCGCCGGCTACGCGGTCGAGCGCGCCAGCGATCTTCTCCCGACCCTGCGGCGGGCGCTCGAGTCTGGTGGTCCGGCGATCGTCGCGGTGCCGTGGGACCACCGGATGAACGCGCACATCGCAGACCCGGGCTGATTTGCCCGGCGGCGTAGCCTTTGCGTCGCCTGTGGATGTCATCTCTGTCGCGCGAGGCCTTGCCGACTGCCTTCCGGTCAACGAGCTGAGCGACGTCCAGCTGACGGAGCTCCTCGCGCAGGCCAAGCTGCGCCGATTCGAGCGAGACGAGGTCATCTATCACCGCGGCGATCCGGCGCGTGATCTCCACATCGTCGTCGAAGGCTCGGTGAAGCTCGTGCGAGAGGATGTCGAGGGCCGCGAGATCCTCCTGTGGGTGCTCGAGCGTGGTGGCATCCTTGGCCAGCAGGCGATCTTCGGGCGTAGCCGACCGACGACGGCGATCGCCACGACCGACGCCGTCACCATCCAGCTGCTGGGCGAGACCTGCGCGCGCATGCTCGAGCGCAACCCGCGCATCCTGTACCGCGCGTTCGAGATGTTCGAGGCGAGGGTCGAGAAGCTCACGCAGGCGCTCGAGGACGTCATGCACCTGGATGTCCCGAGCCGACTCGCGAAGTACCTGCTCGACTCGTGCGGCGGACAGCGCGACCCGCACGCGCTCACGCTGACGCAGGACGAGCTCGCGGCCGCAGTGGGTTCGACGCGCGTGACGGTGAACAAGGTCCTCGCCGACTTCGAGCACCGCGGGCTCATCCGCGTCGCGCGTCGTCGCATCGACGTTCTCGCGCCGGATCGACTGCGCAAGGAGATCCACGGCTAGCGCGGATCCGCCCCGCGTCGGCTGAGCGAGTTGCTCATCCGATAGCGGCTCGCGAGCGTATACTTCACGAGAAACAATCGATTTCCGGGGGGTGGTGTTTGGCGGCAAGGCGGGTCACGATCACCGACGTCGCGCGCGCGGCCAACGTTCACGCCTCCACGGTCTCGCGCGTCCTCAACGGTCGCGCCGAGCTCAGCCTGCTCCCGGAGACGCGCGCGCGGGTCATCGCCGCCGCCACGCGTCTCGGCTACCGGCCGTCGGCGCTTGCCCGGGGCCTGCGGCTCCGGCGGACGTTCACCCTCGGGATGCTCGTGCCCGACATCACCAATCCGGTGTTCCCGCCGATCATCAAGGGTGTCGAGGGGGCCGCGCACGCGCGCGGCTATCACCTGATCCTCTGCAACACTGACGACTCCTTCGAGCGCGAGGCCAGCTACCTGCGCGTCCTGCGCGAGTGGCGCGTCGATGGGATCCTCATCGCCTCGAGCTCGACCGCCGACGCGACCATTGCTGAGCTGCGCCGCGAGAAGGTCCCGTTCGTCCTCCTCAACAGCGCCTCCCACGCGAGCGACGATCTCGCCGTGATACCCGACAACCGCCACGGCGTATCGGCCGCCCTCGATCACCTGATCGAGCTCGGCCATCGGCGGATCGGACTCATCGCCGCACCTCAGACCACGATGACCGGGCAGGAGCGACTGCTCGCCGCGCGCGCGGCGCTGCGGCGCCACCACCTCGCGCAGGAAGATGCCCTCGTCGCCGTCGCGGATTCGTTCTCGGAGGCGTCGGGCTACCGCGCCGCGCGGCGGCTCCTCCTCGATGGCGAACCGCCGACGGCGATCTTCGGCGCGAACGATCTCATCGCGCTGGGTGCGATCCGCCTGGCGCGGGAGGTCGGACTCAGCGTTCCGGGCGATCTCTCGGTCGTCGGGTTCAATGACATCCCGCAGTCCGAGCTCTTCGACCCGCCTCTCACGACGGTGCACGTCCCGCAGGAGGAGATGGGCATCCTTGCGGCGTCGCTCCTCATCGACCAGCTCGAGGCGAGGCACATCGAGCGGCGGCGGGTCGTACTCGAGACGGAGCTTGTGGTCCGAGGATCGACAGCCACGCCGCCCCCCGCGACGACGACCGCGATGAAGACCGCTTAGGCCAGCGCCTTCCGGAGCGCCGCGCCCATATCGTCGATCGCGGTCCGTGCCATCGGGATGGTCACCGCCATGCCCGTGAACCCGTGCACCATGCCGGGGTACTCGACATAGGCCGTCGGCACGCCGGCGTCTCGTAAGCGGGTCGCGTAGGCCTTGCCCTCGTCGCGGAGCGGGTCGCACTCCGCGGTGACGACGTGCGCCGGTGGAAGTCCCGCGAGATCCTTCGCGCGGAGCGGCGAGGCATACGGCTCGCTCCGCAGCTTCGCGTCGGGTGCGTAGTGCTCCCAGAACCACTGCATCCCCTTCAGCGTCAGGCCGAAGCCGCTGCCGTTCGCGCGGTAGGACGGCGTGTCGAAATCGTGATCGGTCACCGGCACGTGCAGCAGCTGGAACGCGATGTTCGGCGCGCCGCGCTCGCGGGCCATCAGCGTCACGACTGCGGCGAGGTTGCCGCCCGCGCTCGAGCCACCGACGGCGATCCGCGACGCGTCGATGCCCAGGACCGACGCGTGGTCGGCGCACCACCGCGTTGCCGCGTACGCGTCGTCCGCGGCCGCGGGATAACGGTCCTCCGGCGCCAGGCGGTACTCGACCGACACGACCGCGCAGCCGCTCGAATTCGCGAGCGCGCGACAGAACGGATCGGAGATCTGCACGCTGCCCACGACCCAGCCCCCGCCGTGGAAGTACACCAGCAGCGGGAGGGTCCCCGAGCCGGGCCGGTACAGGCGCGCTGAGATGGGCGGAAGCGTGTCGATGATGAGATCGCGGACCTCGGCGACCGGCTCGGGCGGCAGGGCCGGCGCGACGTTGACCGAGCCCCCGCGCGCGCGAGCTTCCGCGACGCTCAGGGCCTCGAGCGGGCGTGGGTCGAGCTCCTCGGCTGCGGCGAGCAGCTCGGCGATCTTCGCATCTACCGGCATTGGTGCTTGAGACTACCCCGCGCGGTGGCCGGGGCCGAAAATCACGCGCCCTGGGCGAGCCTCGGTGTGCTCCCCGTCCCGAAGGACCGGCGCCCCATTGACGAGGACGTGCGCGACGCCCGTCGCGTAGCGATGCGGTTCGGTGTAGGTCGCGTGGTCCTGGATCCGGGCGGCGTCGAAGGCGACGACGTCGGCGAAGAAGCCCGGGCGCAGCAGGCCGCGGCGGTCGAGCTTCAGAGTCGCGGCGGGAAAGCCGGTCATGCGCCGGATGACGTCTTCGAGCGGGGCCGCCTTCTCATCGCGGACGAAGCGGCCGAGCACGCGTGCGAACGTGCCGTAGGAACGCGGGTGCGGCTGCGACAAGAGGAACACGCCCTCCGGCGCCAGCGAGCCCGCGTCGGAGCCGAAGCTCATCCAGGGGAGCCCGACCTCGCGCCGGAGATTGTCCGCTGACGCCATGAAGATGACCATGCCGACGCGGCTCTCATCTTCGAGGACCAGATCCATCGCGGCGTCCCGCGGATCGGCGCCGCGTGCGGCCGCGATCTCGCCGAGGGTCTTTCCGGTCAGCGGCTTGAGGCGCTCGTTCTTGAACGACACGAGCACGATCCCGTCCGGAGTGCCGGCGGCCTCGTAAAGGTTCTCCCAATCCGTGCCGGGTCGCGCCATCTCGTCACGGATGCGCGCTCGCTGGCCCGCATCCCGCAAACGTGCCAGCGTCGCGCGGAGTCCGCCTTCATGGACCCACGGCGGGAAGCAGGAGCTGAGACCTGTCGCTCCCGCTTCGTAGGGATACATGTCGGCCGTTACCGCGAGTCCCTCCGCGCGTGCACGCTCGATCCGGTCGATGACCGCGTCGAGCTTCGGCCAATTCGAGCGACCCGCCTGCTTGAGGTGGTAGATCTCGGCGGGCAGTCGCGCGCGCCGCGCGATCTCGACGACCTCATCCACGGCCTCGACCAGGCGATCGCCCTCGCTCCGCATATGGGAGATGTACATGCCCCCGTGACGCCCGGCCACCTCGGCGAGCGCCACGAGCTCGTCGGTGTCGGCGTACGTCGCCGGCGCGTAGATGAGCGCGGAGCCGACGCCGAGCGCGCCGTCGAGCATCGCCGACTCGACCAGCGCACGCATGCGGGTCAGCTCTTCCGGCGTAGGCTGCCGGTCCTCGTGCGCCAGCTCGTGGATGCGGACCGTGGCAGCGCCCACGAATGACGCGATGTTCGGCGAGATACCTCGCGCGGCGATCTGGTCGAGCGCCTCCGCGAGTGTCGTCCAGCTGATGTCGTACTTGATGTCGCCCTGCTGCTCGGTCTGCTCGCGACGCATCGTGTCGTTCACCGGACCGAGAGACCACCCCTCGCCGAACACCTCCAGCGTTACGCCCTGGCGGATGTCGCTCTGGGAGAGACCGTCGGCGATGAGCGAGGTCGTCGCCCAGCTCAGCATGTTGATGAATCCCGGCGCGACGGCGAGACCGGCGGCATCGATCTCGGTGCGTCCACGTTCGTGGACCGCGCCGACCCTGGCGATGCGGTCGCCGTCGATCGCGACGTCAGCCGGGAACGGCGTGCCGCCCGAGCCGTCGTAGACCGTGCCGCCGCGGATGACGACGTCGTGCGCCGCGTGCATCGGCGGAATCCTAGACACTGGCGCGCGTGTGGGGACTCACCCGCGCGGAGACGGGACTGCTGCGTCGCCTCTCCACGCCAGAAAAGGTGCAGCGGTACCTCGACGATCTCGCGTACAACGTCGAGCCCGATGGCGACACCGTGCGCTCTCCGCGGCGCGTGATGCGCGACCGTACAGCGCACTGCGCCGAGGGCGCCTTCCTGGCGGCCGCGGCGTTCCGCGTGAACGGGCGGCCGCCGCTCCTCGTCGACCTCGAGGCCGACAACGACGACGATCACGTGCTCGCGATCTATCGCGAACGCGGACTCTGGGGTTCGGTCGCGACGTCCAAGTTCGCAGGACTCCGCTTCCGCGCGCCCGTCTACCGAACGATCCGTGAGCTCGTGATGAGCTACTTCGATGACTACTTCAACTGGGACGGCGACCGGACCCTGCGCGCGTACTCCCGGCCGCTCTCGCTGGCTCGATTCGACCGCATCGGCTGGATGACCGCCGAGGAGGACCTTTGGCCGGTCGTCGAGTGGCTGGTAGTCGCCCGCCACACCGCCCTGGTGACCTCCACGGTCGCCAAAAGGCTCCCGCGCGTCGATAAACGCTCGTTCGAGGCCGGCGTCTTAGGGGCTCCGGAGCATTGAGTCTGCTAGCGTTTCCCGCCAAGCAGGCTCGCGCCAGAGGGAGGGGAGATGCTGCGCACGGTCTCGGCCGTAGAACAACGCCCCTGGCTGCTGCTTGCCAGCGTCTTCTTCGCGACCCTCTTTTTCGGGTTCATGGTGCAGGCGGCCGGTAACGTCTACCTGAACTGGCGCGCCGACCCGATCGTCAGCGAGTACCGTGCCACCCTCACCTACACCTCGGCCGTCATCGGCGATGGCCTGCTGATCCCGCTCGCGAATGTGTTCATCACCAGCCAGCTGGTCGCGTGGCGTCGCCGGCCGCGTCCCGCCGAGATCGCCGGCGCAGTTCTCGGGGGCGGCATCTTCACCGTCGGGGTCCACCTGTATCAGGCGGTGAACGCGCTGCTGAACTGGACCATGACCCGCCCGTTCGAGTGGACGCCGATCGGCTACTACCACGCGCTGTTCATGTGGGCCGAGCTGAGCTTCGTCATCTTCTTCTGGGGCCAGGTCGCGCTCGTCGGCCGAGAGAACCCGCGCGCGATCCTTTCGCAGCGCATCGGGTTCGTGGTCCTCTGCGTCGGGCTCTTCCTGCGCCTGCTCTTCGCCGATTACGGGTACATCCGCTAGCTCGTCGCGGGTCCTCGTCTGGTCCGCGCTCGGGGTCGTCTACCTCGTCTGGGGATCGACCTATCTCGCGATCGCGATCGCGGTACAGACGCTCCCGCCGTTCCTCTCGGCCGGCCTCCGCTTTCTTCTCGCCGGCGTGCTGCTGAGCCTGTGGCTCATCGTGCGACACGGTCGAGACGCGCTTCGGATCGATCGCACGCAGCTGGGCGGCGCCGCCCTCGTGGGCATGCTTCTGCTGGCTGGCGGCAACGGTCTCGTCGTGCTCGCGGAGCGCACGGTGCCGTCCGGCCTCACGGCGCTGATCGTCGCCTCGGTCCCACTCTGGATCGTCGTGTTCCGCCTCATCGTCCGCGACCGCGTCGCGCCTTCGCTCATCGGTGGCGTACTGGCCGGTTTCGCCGGGGTCGCCTTCCTCGTGGTCCCGCGCGGCGCGAGTGGCGAGATCGACCCGGTCGGACTGCTGACCGTCATCGTCGCGACCTTCTTCTGGGCGCTCGGCACGTTCGCTTCGCCGCGCGTCCACACCCCGCGTGATCCGCTCGCCTCGACCGCGGTGCAGATGCTCGCCGGGGGTGCCCTCCTCCTCGTCCTCGCTGTTGTGGTCGGCGAACCGTCGCGCGCCGATCCGTCGACCTTCTCGACCGCGTCGCTGGCGGCGATGGCGTACCTGGTGGTCTTCGGCTCGCTCGTCGCATTCACCGCGTACACCTGGCTGCTCCAACACGCGCCGGTGTCCGTCGTGGCCACGTATGCCTACGTGAATCCGGTGGTCGCGGTCCTGCTCGGGGCCTTCATCCTGAACGAGGTGGTAACGCCGTCGATGCTCAGCGGCGCCGCGATCATCCTTGCCGCGGTCGCGTTCATCGTGTCGCGCGGCGCGACGCGACCGGCCTAGGAAGGATCGTCGAGCGGCGCTGCGGAACGTCGATGGTCCTACTGCGGCTGTGGCTTGGACCTGTCGTACAACTTGCCGGGGTTCAAAATGCCCTTAGGGTCCAGCGCGTCCTTCACACGACGCATCACATCGAGCGCGTCGCCGTGCTCCGCGCGCATGTAGGGCTGGCGCACGGCGCCGGTCCCATGCTCTCCGGTGACCGTGCCGCCGACCTCGATCGCGAGCCGATGTAGCCGGTCGGCGAGCTCGTCTGCGCGGCGGACCTCGTCGGCATCGGATGGGTCGATCAGGATCGCTGAGTGGACGTTCCCGTCGCCGAAGTGCCCATAGAAGATGACCGCGATATGCAGCTCGGCGCTCATCTCCCGAGCGCGACGGATGGTACGCGGGATCTCCGACAGCGGCACGGCGAGGTCCTCGCCGGCGAAGATGCGGTGCTTGTCGGGATGCATCAGCGCGGACGCCGCGGCGAGACCGCTGCGCGCCGCCCACAGCTTTGCGATATCGGCCTCTGCCTCGGCGAACTTCGTCGTGGTCGCGCGACGCCGCACGATACCGTCGACGTAGCGGACCGATGACGCGACGTTGTCGGGCGTGCCCTCGACCTCGATAAAGAGGACGGCCTCGCCGTCCGGCAATGCGAGGTCGGGCTTCCACCGCTGGAGCGCGTCGACCGCGCTGCGATCGAGCAGCTCCGCGGTCGACGGCAGGACGCCCGCCTCGAAGAGATCGTCGAGCGACGCGACGGTGCCCTCGAGCGTCGCGTATCCCGCGAGCACGACGCCTCGCGCCGGCGGCCGCGGCTGCACGCGCAAACGAAGCCGCGTGATGATGCCGAGCGTGCCCTCCGAGCCGACGAAGAGCTTCGTCAGGTCGATGCCGCTCGATGACTTGAGGGCCTTCGACCGCACGCCGCCGGTGGTGATGATCGATCCATCCGCCAGCACGACCTCCGCGCCGAGGACATATGCCGATGTCGTTCCCCAGCGGACCGCGTGCGGGCCGCTCGCGTTGTTCGCGGCCATGCCACCCAGCGTGCAGGCGCGGCCGCTGCCTGGATCGGGCGGGAAAAAGAGACCCTTTGGCCGCAGAGCATCCTGAAGATCGGCGAAGACGATCCCCGGCTCGACGAGCACCTGCAGGTTCGGGCGATCGATCTCCAGGATCTCGCGCATCCGCGCGAACGAGATGACGATCCCGCCCTTCGCCGCGATCGCTCCACCCGTCTGACCGGTGCCGGCGCCGCGCGGCACGACCGGCGTGCCGGTCGCGTCGGCGAAACGCACGACACTGGCGACCTCGGCGGTCGAGCGCGGCACGACGACGACATCGGGCAGGCGCTGCTGACGCAGGGACCAGAACGACGCGTCGTATGCGTAGGGGAGGAGCGTGGCGGGGTCGTCGATCACGCGGTCGGCCGGGATGATCTCGCGCAGACGATCGGCGAGTGTGGGCGTGGTCGTCGTCATCGCGACCGTATCCTAGGGACTATCACTTCGCTCTCCACCCACGTCCGCTCCGAGGATCTCGCGACCTGCATCTCATGCGGGCTGTGCCTCAACGACTGCCCCACCTACCGCGTCCTCGGCGATGAGGCGGACTCCCCGCGCGGGCGCATCCAGCTGATACGCGATCTCGTGTCCTCTCCCGTCGCGCCCAGTGCCACGCTGAGCGGGCATCTCGATGCATGCCTGGTGTGCCGCGCCTGCGAGACGGCGTGTCCGTCAGGCGTCCCATTCGGCCGGATCATGGAGGGCGCGCGAGAGGTGCTGGCCGAGCGCCGCACGGAGAGCCGGATCACGCGCGCCATGCGACGCATCGGCCTCGACACCATCGCTCGACGCCGGCGACTCGCCCTCGCGACCACGCTCACGGATCTTGTCGTTCGCAGCGGACTCGCATCGCTGGCGAGACGCGTCGGCCCACGCCGCCTCGCGTGGCTCAGCGCGCTCGCGCCGCGGAAAGAGGGTGCGCCCTTCAAGCTGACGGAGCGTCCCGATGCCGACGTGAGTCTGTTCGCCGGATGCGTCATGCGCGAGGCATTCGGCGAGACAGAGCGCGCGACCGTGCGAGTGCTCGAACGGGATGGCCGCCGCGTCACCGCCCCGACGCTGCAGGTCTGCTGCGGCGCGCTTCACGCGCACGCCGGCGACGGCGAACAGGCGCGCGCGCTGGCGCGATCGAACATCAGCGCTTTCGCGGGCGGCGCGCTTCCCGTCGTCGTGAATGCGGCGGGGTGCGGCGCGCACCTGAAGGCGTACGGCGACGTGCTCCACGAAGATGCGGCCTGGGCACAGCGCGGGCGCGAATTCGGATCGCGCGTGCGCGATGTGACCGAGGTCGCGCGTCCGCGGGCGGACCGGGTCCCGCGTCCGCTGCGCGTCGTGTATCAGGACGCGTGCCATCTCGCGCACGGCCAGCGCATACGCGCCCAGCCGCGGGCGCTCCTTCGCGCGATCGAGGGCGTCACGGTCACCGAGATCACCGATGCCGAACGCTGCTGCGGCAGCGCGGGGATCTACAACCTCACGCAGCCCGACATCTCGCAGGAGCTCCAGCGTCAGAAGGTCGCGGCGATCCTGGCCGCTCGGCCCGACATCGTCGTGTCCGCCAATCCGGGCTGCATCCTGCAGGTCGTCGCCGGCCTCAGGGCGGCCGGCTCGAGCGTTCCCGTGGTGCATTTGATGCGGTTTTTGGACGATCCGGCGGAGTTTGCCTAAGCAAGCGGCCCAAAATGGGCCGAACAGGCACCGCTAGGGTCGGCCCGCGCTCGGGCCGTTTTCGTGCGAAAATAGACGTACCGATGAGTGTTTCCCGATCGACCTACCGTCACCGCCTCAGCTCCGAAGACGTCCGCAAGGCCAGGATCCTGATCACCAAGGACGCTTGGAAGCTCTTCCCGAATCCCGGCGAGCGCGTCGCGCTCCGTATCGGCGCACGTCGTTTCGACGCGGAGATCAAGTCCGAGAACTGCGTTTGCGTTCCGCCGGAGCACGAGCACTACCACCTGATCTGTCCCGCGCTCAAGGGACAAGCGGGCTTCAAGAGCGGCGCGCTCGTGGTCATCGCGAAGGATTCCGACGGCGGCTACCGCTTCGTTGAGGAGCGGGGCTAGC
>JBDTMY010000127.1:0-5616 GCA_039934015.1 Chloroflexota bacterium
GGCGTGGACGACGCCGCGCTGCAGGATCGCTACTCGCCGAACGGCGCCTGTTTCGGCTGCGGCCCGCGCAACGCGGCGGGCCTGCGCGTGAAAAGCCACGTGCGCGGTGACGAGGTCGTCGCGACGTGGCATCCCGAGAAGCTCCACGAGGCCTTCGAAGGCATGTTGTCGGGCGGGATCATCGGCACGCTCATGGACTGTCACTCGAACTGGACGGCGGCGTACCTCCTGATGAAGAGGGCGGGCGCTGACGCGCCGCCGTGCACGGTCACCGCGGAGTACACGATCAAGATGAAGCGGCCCACGCCGACCGACGGAGACATCGAGATCGTTGCGCGTGCGGTGGACGTCTCCGACGATCGCGCCACCGTCGCGGCGGAGCTGCGCGCCGGTGGCAAGGTGTGCGCGACCTCGTCCGGCGTGTTCGTCGCGGTCAAGCCGGGCCACCCCGCGTACCACCGCTGGTAGCCAGCGCGCGTCGTCTGCGGCGCGCGCGCAAGAAGCGGAACACGAGGTAGCCGACGAAGACGACGGGGATGAGAACGACGATGTAGCCGATGTAGGCGGGCGCCACGAAGTCCTCGATCCTCGGCCCCAGGAACGCACCGAGCAGGACCCAGCCCGTCCAGTAGATCGCCCCGGCGACGAAGACCCCCGCCGCGAATTGCGGCACGGGCACGTGAGCGGTACCGGCGACGAGTGACATCGCGACGCGGAGACCGGGAATGAGGCGTCCGACGAGGACGGCGCGGAACCCGCCGCGCTTCACACGCTCGATCCACTCGTCCGCCCGCTCCGGATCCACGTCGATCCAACCCGCGAGCTTGTGCGTGACGGGCAGACCGAAGCGGCGCGCGATCGCATAAGGCACCAGCGTCCCTGCCGTCGACGCCGCGGCGCAGACCAGGATCACCTGCACGAGCTCGAAGATGTCGCCGTTCGCCCGATGGCCGTAGAACGCGATGATCAGATCACCCGGGGCGGGGAGTGGGACGCCCGCTTCCTCGACGGCGATGATCCCGAAGAGCAGCACGTACTGATGCGCCGCGACGACCGCGAGAGCCCAACGGATGGCCCCCTCGATCACCGGCCCTTCCACCGCGGCGCGCGCTTGCTCAGGAACGCGTCGACGCCCTCTTTGAAGTCCTCGCTCTGGTAGGCCAGCTGGACCAGGTCGTCGGCCTCCGCGGTGCCTGCCCGGACCATGAGCCGGCGCACCATCTCCTTGATCGAGCGGATCGTGAGCGGGGCGTTGGCGGCGATCTGCTCGGCGATCTCCATCGTGCGCGCCTCGAGCTGCTCGGGCTCGACGACGTCCGCGAACAGGCCCGCAGCTTTGCCCTCCGCCGCATCGATGAGCCGTCCGGTGAAGAGCAGCTCCTTGGTGCGCGCGGGCCCGATGTGCGCCACGAGCCGCGCGACCGTCGCGATCGACAGCGTGTTCCCCAGCGTTCGCGCGATGGGCACGCCGACGCGCGCGTCCGTCGCGGCGATCCGCAGGTCGCAGGCGAGGGAGATGTTCGCGCCGCCTCCGACGGCGAATCCGCGGATCATCGCGATCGTCGGTTTCGTGAGCTCTTCGACGCGTCCGACGTTGCGGTTCTGCTTCGCTTCGTAATCGAGCGCGTGCTGCGGCGTCGTGAACTCGCGGAACTGCGCGATATCCGTGCCTGCGACGAAGGCCTTGTCGCCGGCGCCGCGGAGGACGAAGACGCGAACGCGGTCGTCGGCGTCGACGTGCTCGCACGCGGCGTAGAGACCCTCGTACATCGCCCACGTCATCGCGTTGCGCGCCTCGGGCCGGTTGAAGGTGAGGATCGCGATCGCGCCGCGGCGCTCGTAGAGCAGCTCGCCGGTCGCGGGTGCGAAGTCGTCCATCATCGCGACTCTAACCGCGTTCGAGCGCGATGAGCTGCCAGATCAGGCCGCGGCGATGTTCCACGGCGCGCATCCCGTGCCGCTGCGCCGTCGACAGCACCGCGCGCGTCGCGTGCGCGTGTGCCTGGAACGTGCTGCCGCGGATGCGCAGAAAAACGTTCGTGGCCGCGAGGCCCCAGCGGATCCACCAGCGATCGACCGGGAACGTCATCACGAGATAGCGCCGCGCGTGATCGGCGGCCGCGCCGACGAGCGCCTCGGCGTCCGGGTAGCAGCAGACGACGCGGTTCATGACCACGACATCGGCGGCTGCGACGGCGCTGGCTTCCCGCACGAAATCGCCCAGGCGCCGCTCGACCCGGTCAGCGAGGCCCTGTTCGCGGAGCAGCTCCGCTGCGACGGTCTCGTACCGCGTCGCAAGCTCGACGTTGACGGCACGCGCCGCGCCGCTCTTCAGGAGCTCGATCTGGATCTCGCCGACACCGCCGCCGACCTCGAGAACGCTGTAGCCGGGGGACATCGTGCGGCGCACGAGATCGACGATGCGCCGCGTATCGCCGCCCAGGCCCTTACGCGCGTACTCGCGTGCCCTGGCCCGGGCGTGTTCCTCGTCGAAGATCTTGTCGTAGTCGCCCGGCTGGCAGCAGGACGACACGGAGTCTCTTTGTTAGTGCTTGATGAAGAGCAGCCCGATGCGCCGCAGCACCCACCACGTCACCAGGAACGTTCCGGCCTCGAGCGTGAAGCTGTGGAACTTGTAGAAGGTCTCGGCGATGCCGAACGCGATCGCGAGCGAGAGCAGCGTGACGACAGTGAGGGCGTTGGGACGGACGTCGAGAAGCTCGTAGACCTTTTCCATAGGCGCAGATTCTAGCCACACGCGTTAGGCTCACGCGCGCACGCACCAGCAGCCATTGGGGGAGGTCTCACCATGCCGGTCCGCCGTCGTTCACGCTCGTCCCGCCCGGGCGCCAGCCGCAACGTCATCCCGAATTTCCTCGACAAGCTCGAATGGCGCAACGCCGGTCCGTTCCGCGGGGGCCGCGTCGGCGCGGTCGCCGGCGACCCGCGTGACCGGAACACCTTCTACTTCGGCTCGACGGGCGGCGGGGTCTGGAAGACCGGCGACGGCGGGCTGTACTGGGAGAACGTCTCGGACGGCTTCTTCAAGCGCGCCTCGGTGGGCGCGATCGCGGTCTCGCGCTCCGACCCCAACGTGATCTACGCCGGCATGGGCGAGAGCTGCATCCGCGGCAACGTCTCGCACGGCGACGGCGTGTACCGCTCGACGGACGCGGGCAAGGCTTGGACGCACCTGGGGCTCGAGAGAACGCGCAACATCGGGAAGGTCCGCGTGCATCCCGAGGACCCCGAGACCGTCTACGTCGCGGCGCTTGGGCACGCGCATGGGCCGAACACCGAGCGCGGCGTCTACCGCTCGCGCGACGGCGGCAAGACGTGGAAGCGCGTGCTCTATCGCAACGACCGCGCCGGCGCGATCGACATCGCGATGGATCCGAACAACCCGCGCATCCTGTACGCGACGATGTGGGAGGCGGTGCGCCGTCCGCACGAGCTCGTGTCGGGCGGACCGGGAAGCGGCATCTTCAGATCGACCGACGGCGGCGACACCTGGACCGAGATCAGCCGCGCGCGCGGCCTGCCCAAGGGCACGCTGGGGAAGATCGGCATCGCGGTGTCGCCCGCGAAGAGCGGCCGCGTGTTCGCGATCGTCGAGGCCGAGGACGGCGCGGTGTTCCGCTCGGACGACGGCGGCGAAAGCTGGGAGCGCGGGTCCGAGGACCGCAACCTGCGCCAGCGTGCCTGGTACTACAACCACATCTACGCCGACCCGAAGGACCCCGAGACGGCGTGGGTCCTCAATGTGGACGCGTGGCGATCGAGCGACGGCGGCAAGACGTTCGTGCAGATGTCGATCCCGCACGGCGATCACCACGATCTTTGGATCGATCCCGATGACCCGAACCGGATGATCGAGGGCAACGACGGCGGCGGGGTCGTGTCGTACAACGGCGGCGAGAGCTGGAGTGGCATCTACAACCAGCCGACGTCGGAGTTCTATCACGTGACCACGGACATGAATACGCCGTACCGCATCTACGGCTGCCAGCAGGACAACACCTCGATGAGCATCCCGAGCCGTGCGCCGATCGCTGGCGTCACCGGCGCCGATAACTTCCAGGTCGGTGGTGGCGAGGCCGGGCACATCGCGGTCCGCCCCGACGACCCGGACATCATCTACGCGGGCGAATACCAGGGCATGATCACGCGACACGACCGCCGCACGCGTCAGACCCGGCTCATCAGTGTCTGGCCCGAGCCGAGCTCCGGCGAGGGCGCGATCGACGTGCGTTACCGGTTCCAGTGGACGGCGCCGATCGCGCTGTCGCCCCACGACCCGAACGTGCTCTATCACTGCGGCAATCGCATTTTCCGCACAAGCAATGAGGGCGAGTCGTGGGAAACGATCAGCCCCGATCTCACGCGCAATGACAAGTCGCGCCTGGGGGCGTCGGGCGGCCCGATCACCAAGGACAACACCGGCGCCGAGTACTACTGCACCGTCTTCGCGTTCGCGGAGTCGCCGGTGCAGCGCGGCGTGCTGTGGGCGGGATCGGACGACGGATTGGTGCACGTTTCGCGCGACGACGGGAAGGCCTGGAAGAACGTGACCCCGAAGGGCATCGGCAGCTGGGCGCTCATGTCGATCATCGATGCCTCACCTCACGACGCCGGCACTGCGTATCTCGCCGCGAACCGCTACAAGCAGGACGACTTCCGTCCCTATCTGTTCAAGACGAAGGACTACGGCCGCACGTGGACGAAGATCACGAGCGGCATACCCGACGACGACTTCACGCGCGTGATCCGAGCCGATCCCGCGAAGCCCGGGCTGCTGTATGCCGGCACGGAGACCGGTGTGTACGTGTCGTTCGACGACGGCGGCCGCTGGCAACGCCTGGGCGGCAACCTACCGGTCGTGCCGATCCACGACCTCGTGATCAAGGACGACGACCTCGTGCTCGGCACGCACGGCCGCGCCTTCTGGGTGCTCGACGACCTCGGGCCGCTGCGCCAGTACGACGATGTGGCGGGCGGTCGCGCGTACCTGTTCGAGCCGAAGCCCTACGTGCGCTATCGCACCGACATGGGCTTCCCGCAGCCGCCGAAGATCGGGAAGAACTACCGCATGACCGGCGCGACGATGGTCACCTACCGCCAGCGCGAGAAACCGACCGGCGAGAAGGTCGCGATCAACATCGACGCCGGCACAAATCCGCCCAGCGGCGTGCTCGTGCAGTACTGGCTACGCGACAAAGCCAAGGCCGAGGCGACGCTCGCGTTCCTCGACGCGCGCGGCAAGGTGATCCGCGAGTTCAAGAGCGATCCGAAGGCGATCGAGGAGGATCTGAAGCCTGAAGAGGCGCCGGAGAAGACGCCTCCAGAGGGCACCGTGCAGCCCCCGCCAACGAAAGAGCCGAAAGTCCCGGTGGTGGCGGGGCTCAACCGGTTCCTCTGGAACATGAAGTATCCCGACGCCGCGAAGATCGAGGGCGAAGGCGGGACCTGGGAGGCCTTCGAGGCGCAGCTCGCCGGTCCGGCAGTACCGCCGGGTTCGTACCGTGTGCGGCTGAAGGTGGCGGGCGAAACGCTCGAAGCGCCGTTCGAGATCCACAAGGACCCGCGCACCTCCGCGACGCCGCAGGACTTCGAAGC
>JBDTMY010000128.1:0-6927 GCA_039934015.1 Chloroflexota bacterium
GCGTCCACACCATCGATGTGCCGGCCGAGCGGCTCACGGTCGCGACGATCCAGCGTTATCTCGAGTTGAAGTCGCGATACCTCTGACCTCTCGTCGCTTAGGCCACAGTGCCGCGGTGATGATGACGAACATGAGGAGCGCGACGCCAGCCGCGTAGCCGCGCACGTAGATCGTGTGCAGGTACCACATCACGGGGAGCAGGAGCACGGCGCCGGTGAGGATGACGAGCGCTCGCCGGCGCGGCGACAGCGCTCCCCCCGCGATGACGATCGGCACGATGAGCAACAGCAGGTCGTACGTGTTGCTGTACACGACGCCGGCGCTGGATAGCGTGAGCCATACCGGAAGCCAGCCATCGCTGCGCGGGTCGAACTGCAGCGCCGCGAACACCATCGCGAGGAGAACGGGCGGCGCGAGCCAGCCGCCGCTCTGACCAAAGAGCTGGATGAACAGCGTGTGGATCGTGACCGGCTCGATCCCCACCTGCACCACGGCGATGTGCTCGAACCACGCCGGCCACCAGCTCGGGATGATCAGCCACGAGATCGCGATCGTCGCGAGACCCGCACCCACTGCCACGCGAACGAAGCGGCGACCCGTCTGAGGGTCGGGACCCTGCGGCCAGAGCGCCTGCACTCCGAGTCCAAGCGCCGCGAACACGAACAGCGGCGGCTTCACGAGCATGGTGAGCGCGAGGAGTCCCGCTGGGAGCGGTCGTTTCGCGCGGAGGCACAGCACGATCGCCGCGAGCGCCGCCACGCAGAAGAACGTCCACTGGCCGGTCAGGAATGTGACCGCGGCGGGGGCGGAGATCATGAGCAGCAGCCCGACGAGCCCGTGCGCCCAGTCGACCTGAGGTAGATAGGCGCGCAGGAGGCCGCGCATCGCGACGACCGCGGACAGCATCCCGATCAGAGTCCACACGGCGACACCGTCGCGCGTCGAAAGCAGGGCGAAGGGAACGAGCGCGATCGTCACCCAGGGCGGGTACAGGTACACCGCGCTGAAGAGGTTCTGCCCGGCGCCGACGCTCACCTGGGTGTCCCGCCACCTGACGGGGTCGTAGGGGTCGAAGCCGAGCAGAAATGCGCGCGGTCCCGCCCAGATCGTCGCGAAGTCGTCGACGCCGATCATCGCGACGCGGAGGTTCCAGAAGAAGATCAGGAGTCCCGCCAGCCCGACGGCCAACCCGACGAAATAGGCGACGTCGGTGCGTCGCAGCGTCACTGCGGCAGAATATCGCCGGTCGAGCGCGACGCGATCGGAGGGGCCGAGGGTTGTACCGAGGACAGCGCGTCTGCGTCGTCATCCCCTGCTACAACGTCGCGCCTCACATCGCGGGCGTCCTCTCCGCGATGCCCGAGTTCGTCGATCAGGTGATCGCCGTGGACGACGGCAGTCGCGACGACACTGTCAAGCTGCTGGAGGCCACGAAGGAGCCGCGCCTGGAGGTGGTCCGCCACGACCGCAACCGCGGCGTGGGAGCCGCGATGCGCACCGGACTGGTGCGCGGCGCGCAGAAGGGCGCCGACCTCCTCGTAAAGGTCGACGGCGACGGGCAGATGGACCTCGCGGAGCTCCCGAAGCTCCTCGACGCGCTCGTCGACGACCCGCGCTCCGGGTACGCGAAGGGCAACCGCCTCGTGGATCAGAAGGCGCTGTCGCGGATGCCGCGTCTACGCGTCGTCGGCAACTTCGCTCTCACGTTCCTCACCAAGCTCGCGTCCGGCTACTGGTACGTCGTGGACCCGCAGAACGGGTACCTCGCGATCCGTCGCGTCGTCTGGGAGATGCTCGATCCCGCTCGGATCAGCGACGGCTACTTCTTCGAGAACGACATGCTCGTGTGTCTCAACATCCTTGACATCCCCGTGAGGGACGTGCCCATCCCCGCGCGCTACGGCGACGAACGGTCGTACCTTCGTGTCCGGCGCGTCCTGTTCCCGTTCGCGTTCCTGCTGCTGCGCCGCACCTTCTATCGCGTGTGGGCCAAGTACATGCTCCGCGACTTCTCCCCGGTCGCGCTGTTCCTTCTGACCGGGCTACCGCTGTTCATCTGGGGCGTCGTCTTTGGCGCGTATCAGTGGTGGAGCCATCTGCAGCAGGGCATCGTCACCCCGACGGGCACGGTCATCGTCGCGGTCGTCCCGCTGATCCTCGGCTTTCAGCTGCTGCTGCAGGCCCTGGTGCTCGACATCCAGAACAGTCCGCGAACGCGCCGCTAGCTCACGCGCCGACGGCTCACTCGTAGCGCGTGATGACGAACGCGCGTGGCAGCGGGAACCGCGGAAGGAACGTGCGCGCCGCCACCCGCCACTGCGCGACGAGCACGCGGTCGATGTCGAAGATGTTGCGGTGGTGGTATTCGTTCTTGAAGCCGGCCAGCGCGCGGCCGAGCTTGTACGCGGCCGATTCGGTCGGTCCGCTGACGATGAGTCGGCCGCCAGGGCGGAGCGCCGACCGGAATGACCCGCTGAGATCGCGGAGCTCCTCGGCCTCGACGTGCTCGAGGACGTCGAGCGCGAAGATGCAGTCAAGAGCGCCCGTGTTCGTCGCCACCCACTGTCGGAAGTCAGGGACGCCCACGAACTCGACCGGGATCGAGCGTGCCGCCGCGGTGGCCCGACCCGGAGCCAGCTCGATATCGGTCGCAACGATCCGCTTGGCCACCGCGGCGATGCTCGGCAACAGGACCCCCGAGCCCGTGCCGTAGTCGAGGACCGCCACGCCGGGTGTCAGCTCGGCGAAGCGGACCGCCGTATCGAGACGCTGCCAGAAGAGCCACCGGATCAGCGGATTGGGGTGCGAGTAGGACGGCACGGCCATTTCCGCGCGCTCCGCCGGCGCGAGTGCGGCGGTCGCGGCTCGCAGCTCCGCCGGCGACACCCGCACCGCCCTCCGCAGCGCGTTCTCGGTCACGCTCGTGACGTATTTCGCGGCCGGCGCCCGATCAACAGCACGTAGCCCCAGAGCATGGCCCCGGTCGCGACCCCGACGGTGGCCTTTACCAACTCGCTCGCGCCACTTGGTGAGAGGAAGCCCTCGATAAGGCCGGCGACACCGAGCATGGGGATCACCAGCAGCATCACTCGTGACGCTTGCGCGCCGCCGAGCCGCAGCGCGTCCCGGCGCGAGCGCTCGCCGGGCCGCAGGAGGGCCCAGGCGAGGCGCAGCCCCGCGCCACCGGAGAGGAAGATCGCCGAAAGCTCGAGCACGCCGTGTCCGGCGATGAAGGCGAGCAGCCCGCCGGCGAGACCGTAGCCCTGCACGACAGCAAAGATCGTGCCGAGCATCGCGCCGTTCGTGGCGAGGGCGTACAGCGTGAGCGCGCCTCCGGTGAGACCGCCGGCGAATAGGACGATCGAGACGCGAACGTTGTTGACGATGATCATTGGACCGGCGATCGGCCGGAAGCCCTCGGGGATCTCGGTCCACAGCTGGCGCTCCGCAAGCTGCTGCCGCGTTTCCTCGGGGAGCGCGTTCGCCGCGACGTCGGGCAGCAGCAGGCCGACCGCGTACATCGCGATCGCGAACGCAAGGAACACCGCGAACGCCGCGCCGGTCCACGGCAGATTGGCCCGGACCGTCGCAGGCAGCTCGCCGAGCACGAAGCGACGGAGACGCCGGCCGCTCGTCGGCGCCTCGCTGTACACGAGCGCGTGCGCTGCCGCTACGAGGTCGTTCAGCCGCTCGGTCGCCACATCACGCGCGAAGTCGCGGCGCGCGATCGCGAGATCGCTGGTCGTGACGCGGTAGAGGCGGCCGAGCTCGATGACGTCGTCGGCGCCCAGACGCGCGACCCGTCCTCGCGCCGAGCGGACCAGCTGCCCGAGCCGTGCCCAGCGCGCCCGGCGATCCTCGACGAATCGGTCGATCGTCACGCCGCGAACGTACCATGTGGCTCATGGCCGTCTCACTCGGGCGGCTCGAGGTCGAGACCGCCGATCACGTCGTCCTTCGTTATGACCTGGCGGGCGGCGGCAACCGCGGATTCGCCGCGCTGGTCGACTTCGTCCTCGCCACGATGATCTTCATCGGCGCGATCTTCCTGTTCACGCTGCTCACCGCCGCGATCGGCTTCCAGACCGCATCGCTCTTCTTCGGGATCGCGGTGCTGCTGACCTTCGCCATCGCGTGGAGCTACTTCATCCTCTTCGAGTGGCTCGGGAACGGCCAGACGATCGGGAAGCGGATCTTCGGGCTGCGCGTCATCGCCGACGATGGCGCGCCCGCGAGCTTCACCGCGGTGCTCGTCCGGAATCTCCTTCGCGTGATCGACTTCCTACCGGGGTTCTATGGCATCGGTCTGCTCGCGATCGTGGTGTCATCCCGCTCCCAGCGGCTCGGCGATCTCGCGGCCGGCACCTTCGTGGTGCGCGCTCCGCGACCGCAGCTCGATTACTTCTCATTGCGTACGGTCACTCCCGTCGGCGACGGCGCGCAGGTCGCCGTCCGCGTCCTCCCCGGTGAGGCTCAGCGCCTGGTGCGCGAGTTCGTCGCGCGCGAGGCGAAGCTGGCACCCGACCACCGGGCGCGCGTGGCCAAACAGCTCGCCGACCGCCTGCGTCCGTACGCGCGCGACGTCGATCCCACGCTGAACGATGTCGAGCTCATCCGCGCCATCGCGCGCTCGCTGCGCGCAAGCGGGGGAGACCGCTAGGCCGAACGCGCAAACAGGCCTCTTAGACTTGATGTTGTGACCACCACCACTCACGCCCCCGGGGAGGGGGTCGAGACCGTCGACCGGCGCGACCTCGCCATCACCGGAATGACCTGCGCGTCCTGCGTCGCGAACGTCGAATCGGCGTTGCGCGGTGTCAGCGGCGTGAAGAGCGCCGATGTGAATCTCGCGACCGAGCGCGCCTCCGTGCAGCTCGATCCGACGCGCGCGGACATGCCGGCGCTCGTGCGGGCGGTGGAGCGCGCGGGCTACGGCGCGCTCGCCCTCAGCGGAGATCAGAAGGAGCGGGCCGCGGTCGAGGACCAGGAGCGCGCCGCCCGGCGCGCCCAGCTCGTGTCGCTGCGGCGGCGTCTGATCGTTGCGGCGGTGCTGGGCTCGCTCACGATGATCGTGTCGATGGCCGATCTCGTGATCAGCGGGATCCAGCACGAGCAGTGGCGCGCCTATCTGATGTTCGCGCTCGCGACCCCGGTGCAGCTGTGGGCCGCGGCGCCGTTCTACGTGAACGCCTGGGGCGCGGCGCGCCATCGACAGGTGAACATGAACACGCTCATCGTCGTCGGCACGACGGCCGCGTACGGGATCTCGGTCGTCGCGACGTTCCTACAACAGCTCTTCTTCGACGCGGGCCTCGAGCCGCATCAGTACCTCTACTACGAGACCTCTTCCGCGATCGTCGCTCTGGTGCTCGCCGGCCGCTACCTGGAGGCCCGCGCGCGATCGCATACCTCGGACGCGATCCGGAGCCTGCTCGCTCTCGGCGCGAAGTCAGCGCGCGTGCGGCGCGCCGGCGGCGTGGAGGTGGATGTCCCGATCGATGAGCTGCAGGTCGGCGACGTCATCATCGTGCGCCCGGGCGAGACGATCGCGACCGATGGCATGGTCATCGCCGGCGACTCGGCCGTCGACGAATCGATGCTCACCGGCGAATCGATCCCGGTGGAGAAGAGCGCGGGCGATGACGTCGCAGGCGGAACGCTCAACACCAGTGGCACCCTGCGCTTCCGCGCGACGCGCGTGGGCGCCGACACGGCCCTCGCGCAGATCGTGCGGCTGGTCGAGGAGGCGCAGGGCTCGAAGGCCCCGATCCAGCGTCTGGTCGACCGTGTCGCGTCCATCTTCGTTCCGGTCGTCTTCGCTGTGGCGACCGCCGCGGCCATCGCGTGGTGGTTTCTAGGCCCCGAGCCTCGATTCGCGCACGCGGTGACCGCGTTCATCGCCGTCCTCATCATCGCCTGCCCCTGCGCGCTCGGGCTCGCGACCCCGACGGCGATCATGGTCGGCACGGGTCGCGGCGCGAGCCGGGGCATCCTCATCAAGAGCGCGCAGGCCCTCGAGATGGCGCAGCGGATCGACGTCGTCGCGTTCGACAAGACCGGCACGCTCACCGTCGGCCGTCCCGAGGTCGTCGACTGGGTCACCTGCGCGGATATCGGCGAGGACGAGGCGCTGCGGCTCATCGCGAGCGCCGAGCTGCGGTCGGAACATCCACTCGCGGCGGCCGTCGTGGAGCACGCCCGCGCAAAGGGCATCGAGCTGAGCGAGCCGTCGTCGTTCGAGGCGCTTCCCGGCAGTGGCGTCCACGCCGTCGTCGATGGACACGACGTTTGGGTCGGCAAGGCCGCGCTCGCCCGCGCCCACGGCTTCGCCGGCCTCGGCGACGGCATGCTCTCGCATCACCAGAGCCAGGGACGGACGACCCTCGTGGCGACGATCGATGGGCAGCCCGGCGCGGTCCTCGCGGTCGCCGATGTGCCGAAGGCCGCGGCGGCCGACGCGATCAAGGAGATCAAGGCGCTCGGCGCGCGGACCCTCCTGGTGTCCGGCGACTCACGCCTCACGGTCGAAGCGATCGCGAAGCAGCTCGGGATCGACGACGTGCGGGCCGAGGTCTGGCCCGAGGCAAAGGCGCAGATCATCGCGGAGCTTCAGGAGCAGGGACACCGCGTCGCGATGGTCGGCGACGGCGTGAACGACGCGCCCGCGCTGGCGCGCGCGGATCTCGGCATCGCGATCGGCAGCGGGACGGACGTCGCGATCGCGGCGGCGGAGATCGTGCTCGTCGGCGGCGACCCGCGCGGCGTCGCGCGCGCGCTGCGTCTTTCGCGCAGCACCGTCGCGACGATCAGGCAGAACCTGTTCTGGGCCTTCTTCTACAACGTCGCGCTCATCCCGCTCGCTGCCGGAGCGCTCTACCCCTTCACCGGCTGGCTGCTGTCGCCGGTGCTGGCAGCGGCCGCGATGGC
>JBDTMY010000129.1:0-4753 GCA_039934015.1 Chloroflexota bacterium
ATGGTTCTCCGATGGTGGGATCGGGCAGTTGTAGTGCGGCGAGTACGCGCAGGCCGGGTTGTACGCGCGATTGAAGTCGAGCGTGAGGCGACCGTCGGTCTCGGGGATGACGGTCACATATCGCATGCGGTATGACTCGCGTCCGCTCGTCCCGTCCGTGAAGTAGACCTCGAGAGCGTCCGGAGCGCTGCCCGGCTCGTTCAGGCGAAGGGCCATCACACGCGAGGGCACGCCGTCAACGGCGAACTCGAGCCATCCCGCGCGCGTCGCCGATCGTTCGCGCTCGCGCGTCGATCCGATCGCGATATGCGCCTCGTCCGGCGCGAGGCGAACGATGAATCGGTACGCCGGGTCGTACGGGAACCACGCCGGTGTCACGGAAGCGCGCCGCGCTTCGGAGTCGAGGACGATGACCGCGGGCATGTTCTGGTGCGAAAGTCGCAGGACGTACCGTCCGGCCTCGATCGTTCTTGGCCCGCTCACCGAGCCGTCCACGCGGAAGCCATCACTCAGGGCTTCGACGACGTGCCCGTGCAGGCGCACCGTCTCTCCCACCGGCAACTCGTGCCGCTCCACGGCCGCGAGGTAGGACGACGGTCCACGGAGCCACGACGTGAACTCCTCGCGTGCCTTTTCCGCCGCTCCTTGCACGGACTGACGATACCGAAGTCACCATCGTGTAACGGCACCGCCGATGCCTGATCACCATGCGTGAACGATCTGCTGCACACGTATTCGGAAGTCGTGCGCGATCCCGAAGGACGCGGTTACGCCGCCTCCGCGCACGCCGTGGAGCGCATGGACGGCATGTGGGACGCATGGCTCGAGTTCCGCGGCGTCGGCCGCGAGGTGATGCTCCGCACCGCGCGAATCCCAACAGCCGGATCTCCGCGCCGTTCGCTACTGGGCGTCTGGCCTGCAGCCGTCGTATCTCGATGGCGCGCTACTCCGAGCGACGCGCACGCGCCTCACGGAATTGCGCTCGATGTTCGAGGAGCGCGCAACCTAGCGGAGCGCGCCCCAGCTAGGCCAGCGTGCGCGCGATGCATTCCGCGAACTGCGTCATCAGCTGATCAGCTTTGCGCCGGATGACTGGCTGCCCGAACTCACCGATGGGACCGGCGATCTGGACGTCGCTCGTCAGGCGCAGCTCGGTGTCCTCACCTTTGTCGATGACCGTGAGGTCCATCGTCGCGCGGACCGTGCCGCCCAGACGCGAGTCCTTCGCGTCAGCGCGAACCGTCGCTTTGCCGGCGGCCTCATCAGTCGCCGTGAGCGCGACGTCCCCGTCGAGGACAAGACGGACGGGGCCAAGCTGGACCAGCAGCGACCCCTTGTACTTGTTGGCCCCCGCCGGCGTCACCGCAGCGACACCCGGCACGCATCTGGCCGCGGCCGGCACGTCCGTGATCAGCTTCCAGACCCGCGCACGCGGGGCGCGGACGAGCGCGGTGTGCGAGAGCTTCACGCGAGCGCGGCGCGCATCGCGGCGCGCACGCCTTCTACATTGCCCTGGCGTGCGACGAGCACGCGCACGATCGCGACGTCGAGCCCCTGACTCAGCTTCTTGAAGGCAGCGGCCGCCCCCGACGCCGGTCCCGCGTAACCGAGCGCGGTCAGAAGCGCATCCGGCACGGCGCGCGCGAGGTCATCCTCCGTTGCGCCGCCAGCCTGTTTCCGCCCGAGCTCGTCGAGCTGTGCTCCGAATCCCATGCGCTCAAAGTGCGCGCGATAGCCGCGCGAGCCACTGGGTCGCGCCGCGAGCGCGTACGCGAGGATCTGTTTCGCCAGCACCAGCCGAGCGGCTGCGACGTCATCGTCCACGCACATGCGGATGTACTCGATGAGCTTCGCGCGCGGTCCCACACGTTCGCGGCTCCACGCGACCTGCGCCGGCGTGCACCAGTTGAGCGCGGCGCCGTCTGCGTGTCGCCCCGCGAGCGCGAGCATCTGCGGGCCGAGCGCGCCGACGTAGATCGGGACGTCTTTCGCCGTCTTGCGCAGCTCGTCGATATACGCGCGCACCGCGGCGATCGGCCGCTCGGTGACGCTGCCCGAGCCCACACCGAGGACGAACTTGCCGTCGGTGAGCTCGTGCGCGGATCGCGCCGCGAGCGCGAGCACCGGCGCGGGATTGCGCGCGATGGGGACGACCGAAACGCCGGTCGGGAGGGCGGAGTGCTCATGCCACGCGACGCACATCACGATCGGGTCGTAATCGACGCCGGCGTTGGTCCAAAGGCTCTCGTATCCAAGTGCGCTCGCCTCGGGCGCGAGGTCGCGAAGCTGCGCGGCGGAGAAGCCGAGCCGCGAATCGAGGCCGAGTCCGACCTTAATCAGTGACCCAGCGCACGGATTTACCGCAGGGGCAGCCGCCGGCCTGTCGCGCGAGCCGTGGCATCGACGCCATGGCTTCCTTAAGAGGCTTCGCACCCGCGGCGACCGCGCGCTGCAGATCGGCCCAGTGCTTGACGTCGATCGAGGCGCGATATGCCTCGGGCAGGCTCGCGAGCACATGAGCAACATATTTCTCGGCATCGGTGAATGTCTCGCCGTGCGTTCCGATCAGCTGGAACGCGAACTCGCCGCGACGGCGGAAGAATCGTCGGTCGGGCAGGCGGAGGAGGTCGTCGCGCGACAGGCCGTCGACCGTCTCGCCGGCGGCGACGCGCGCGAAGATCGCGTCCGCCTCCTCGCGCGTGCGATCGGGGAAGCGCGCGCGCGCGTAGCGAACATTCAGGTCGTCCAGCATCCTGGTGCACTCCTGGATGTACTGGTCCTGCGCCTCGCGATTGTTCAGGTCCTTCAGGCCGAACTTCACGTTCGTCTGGCCGCCGCGCTCGTCACCGAACATCTCGAGCCCGCGCCCGAACCACTTGTTGATCGCCTTCTGGATCGCCGGCATGTCGATGTAGCCATCGCCACGAGCGGCATGCTCCACCCAGCGGCGCAGCGGGATCACGCCGGCCGCGAGATGGAACGCCTCCTCCCGCAGCATCGGCGGCATCGACGACGCGTATGGCTTGTACGCCGAGATCTTCTGCATCGTGAGCTGGTACTTGCCGACGCGGTCGATGAACGCCGCGAACACGACGTTGTCCAGGAAGGAATCGAACTCGAGATTGAACGCCGCGAGAACGTGACTACCGGTCTGCATGGAGAGGATCTCCTCGACCATGTCCTCGGGCTTCGTCTCGGTGACGGGCGACCAGTCAGCGCTCGTCAAGAGGTGGACCATCTGATAGCCGTGACGCAGCTCCTCAGCCATGACGCGAAGCGCCCAGGCCTGGTCCTGAGGCTCCTGCGCGCGGAAGAGGGTCAGCTGGTGCTGCTGGATCGACCCGAACTCGGTCGAGGCCTGCGCGCGGATCTGTGAGAGGAGATGCTGCGCCGCTTCCGTCGCGAGCTCCCGCGGCTGCAGCGCCTTTGGCTTGCCGATGTCATCGCCGACCTCGATCTCGGACGGGATGTCCCCCGCGACCTTCGCGCACAGGCAGAACGCCTCGTCCTTGGGGAAGAACTTGGTCCATACCTCGGCGAGCTTTGGATAGTCGGGGAAGTTGTGCTGCCGCCAGTGCTCGATGGCGCCGTGATAGCGGTCCGGCAGCATGCGGATCTCGTCGTTCACTACATCTAGGGTACCGGTTCGCCGTCAGGCCAGGCGCTTCTCCAGGGCGCTGATCGGCGCGGGCGTGAAGCCCATCGCGGCGACGAAGCGAGCGATGTCGGCGTCCTCGGTGCGCACCATCGTCCGCGCGACGTGCGCGCCGCGCTTCTTGAATCCGGCGAGGAGCGCGTCGGTCAGCCCGCGGCCGATCCCGCGCTCGCGCGCGGATGGGTCGACACCGAAGAACTCGAGCCACCCGGTCGGCTCTTCCATGCCGAACTCGCCGCCACGGACCTCGCCGAGCATGAAACCGACGACCTTGCCATCGACCTCGGCGACCTGCGACGAGTCCGGGTCGCGGCGGATGAAGTAGGCGACACGGTCCTCCCAGACCTCGGGTCGGTACTTCCCGGTGATGTGCTCGTCGATGCGGCAGACCGCTTCGATGTCGAGCTCGTTCAGGGGACGGATACGCACGTCGGCCATCGCGGCGAGTTTAGGAGATGACGGCGGCCCCACCCGCTGGGGGGTGGGGCCGCCGCCGCGTCGAGGGAGGGAGCGCTAAGAGGTCGGCGTGGGGGCGGCCGCGCTGGGACGGCGCACGCGCGTCGCCGCGAGCAGCAGAGCAAGCGCGATGAGCGGGATCCACCCGAACACGAGGATCCAGATCGCCAGGTCGGCGGCGAACTTGAAGAACACGGAGAGTGCGGCGATCGCCTTGGCGAAGGTCTTCGACGGGTCCCAGGCGCCGCTGGTCTCCGTGGGGACGGTCACGATCGGCATGATCGACATCGTGATGGTCGAGAACTCGGTGCGGTTCTTGATGAGGTTGAGCTGACCCTGCAGCTGCTCGATCTGCACGCGCACGTTGCCGAGCGCGGCGTCGATCTTCAGGGTCTCGTCGACGGTCTTGGCCTGCGGGAAGAGCTGGAGGTAACGCTGCTCTTCGGCCTGCTTCGCGACGAGACGCGCCTGCAGGTCGGTGAACTGGTCGGTGACGTCCTTCGCGTCGACGTTCGAGGTGAGGACCTCGCCGTCGAGCAGCTTCAGCTGGCGGAGCGCTTCATCGAAGCGGTCCGACGGGATGCGCACGGTGATGAGCGCGCTGCGATTCTCGCCCTGGCCGGTCTGGCTCATCGCGAGGAT
>JBDTMY010000130.1:0-3178 GCA_039934015.1 Chloroflexota bacterium
GGAGCCGCGACGGCGACGGGCTGCGAGATGCACGCGACGTGGAGCGACGTGTGCGACCTCGTGAGCACGAACCGCCCGCTCGCGGAGGCGTTCTCCGCGAACGCGCGGACGCTCGGCCGCGAGATGAAACCGCGGCGCCCGGGCGACACGCATGGGTCGACCGACATGGGGAACGTCACCAGCGTGGTGCCGGGCATCCATCCGTTCCTGTCGATCACGGACGGCCCGGTGGCCGGACACTCGATCGAGTTCGCCGCGGCCGCGCGCACGCCGCAGGCGCTCGAGACGATGCACGTGGCCGCGAAGGCGCTCGCGATGACCGCGGTCGACGTCCTGCGCGACGACAAGCTGCGGGCACGCGCGAAGGAGGCGTTCGATGGGCATCGCCATTGATTGGTTCGGCGGGGAGGGGAGCGAGGAGGATGCGCAGCGCTTCGCCGCGCTGTACGACCTCGATGCCCCGCACGGGCCATCCGCCGCCATCGACTGGTTCCGCGCGATCGCGCGCCGCACCGGCGGCCCGATCCTCGAGCTCGGCTGCGGCACCGGCCGCGTCGCGATACCGCTCGCGCAGGACGGCCACGACGTCGTCGGCCTCGACCGCTCGCAGGCGATGCTCGAGCGCGCGGAGCGTCACGCTCGGCGCGAGGGCGTCAGCCTGCGCCTGGTGGAGGGCGACATCCGCTCGTTCTCGTTCTCCGAGTCATTCGCGCTCATCGCGATCCCCGCCAACACGTTCCTCATGCTCACGCCCGACGAGCGCTGGGCGTGTCTCGCGCGGGCACGCGAGCACCTGACGGCGACCGGCCTTCTCGCCGTCGACTGCTTCCAGCCGGATCCGGAGCTCATCGCCGGTCTCGACGGCGGCGTACGAGAGGAATGGACGCGGCACGATCCGGAGAGCGGCCGCGACGTGACGAAGTTCGCGAGCTCGCGTGCGAACGTCGACCAGATCGATCTGCGCTGGTGGTTCGAGGAGCTGGATGAAGACGGTCACGTTAGACGCTGGCAGCGCGCGACGACCATGCACTACCTGTATCGACGCGAGGCCGAACTCATGTATTCGGCCGCGGGCTTCGACCTCGACGCGCTGCACGGCGACTACGACGGATCGCCAGCCGACGGCACGTCCCCAAAGCTGCTCGTCGTCGCGCGCCGGCGGGAGCGGGGCGCCGGCCGCGAGCGCAGGGGGTGACCGACCTCCTGATCCGCGGCGGCCTCGTGATCGACGGCACCGGAGCGCCGGGTGTGCGCGCCGACGTTGCGGTCACCGACGGACGCATCACCGATGTCGGCGACATCGCCGGTCGGCGTGCCACGCGGATGATCGATGCGCGCGACCGCGCCGTCGCTCCCGGATTCATCGATATCCACTCGCACTCGGACAACACGGTCTTCGTGAACGATGCGTTCGAGAGCGCGCTGCACATGGGCGTCACGCTCGTCGTATGCGGCAACTGCGGTGGCTCATCAGCGCCGGTGAAAGGCCTGGCCGCTGAGGAGCTCGACCGCGCGCTCGAGGTCCTCGATACGCGGCGGAGCTGGTCGACCTTCGCTGAGTACGCGCAGGCCTGTGACGACGCACGTCCGGCGATCAACCTGTGCTCGTACGTCGGCCACGGGACGCTCCGCAAGTGCGTGATGGGAGCCGCGGACCGCGCGCCGAGCCGCGGCGAGCTCGACGACATGAAGGCGCTGCTCGCGCGCGCGATGGACGAAGGCGCGATCGGCCTCGCGTCCGGCCTCATCTATCCGCCGAGCGCGTACGGGACGACCGACGAGCTCGCGGCGCTCTGCACGGTCGTGCGCGAAAAAGGTGGCCTCTACGCCAGCCATATCCGCAACGAGGGCGAGCGCCTGCTCGAGGCCGTCGAGGAGAACCTGGAGATCGGTCGGCGCTCGAACGTGCGCGTGCAGCTTTCGCATCACAAGGCTTCGGGCCCCAAGAACTGGGGTCGCGTCAAGGAATCGACCGCCAGGATCGAAGCGGCGCGCGGCGCCGGACTCGACGTCCAGGCCGACCAGTACCCGTACACCGCGTCGTCGACCGGGCTGGCCGTCACGATCCCGAACTGGGTGCACGAGGGCGGGCGTCTTGCGATGTGCGAGCGGCTCAAGGATCCGGCGGTGCGGGTGCGCATCCGTGACGAATACGTGGAGACCGGCCGCAACTGGGACCGGATCGTGATCGCGCGGGCGCGCCGGCGGCCGGAGTACAGCGGCCGCACCGTCGCGGAGCTCGCGGGCGAGGCTGGGAAAGATCCGCTGGAGTGGACGTGCGACGCGCTCATCGAGCACGAGGGTGACGTCGCGATCGTGCACCACTCGATGAACGAGGATGACGTGCGCTACGTCATGGCGAAGCCGTACGTCGCCATCGGGAGCGATTCGTCGGCGAACGCGCCGTACGGCCCGTTGTCGTTCGGCAAGCCGCACCCCCGTTCCTATGGCACCTTCCCGCGCGTGCTCGGGCGATACGCTCGCGACGAGCAGGTCGTCACGCTCGAGGATGCCGTGCGGAAGATGACGTCACTGACCGCGAAGCATCTGCGGCTCGCGGGTCGCGGCGAGATCACGATCGGCGCGTGGGCCGATCTCGTCGTGTTCGACCCGGAGCGCGTTCGCGACACGGCGACGTACGAGGACCCGCATCGCTACCCGGAGGGGATCGAGTACGTCGTGGTGAATGGCGGCGTCGCGCTCGAAGCCGGTGAGACGGCGCCGGAACGGCACGGGCGCTTCCTGCGGCTGGGCAACGACCTGGGTGGAGCGTGAGCGATACACCGCGTGTCGCCATCCTTGCCGAGGGCCTCTTCACGCGGGCGACCGCGAAGACCGCGATCGGTGTGCTGCGCTACGCGCGCTACGAGATCGTGGCCATCGTCGACTCGACCCGCGCCGGCACCGACGCGGCCGATCATGTCGGTGTCGGGCGCGGCGTGCCGGTGGTGGCGACCATCGATGAGGCGATCGCGCGCGGCGCGGACGTGCTGCTGATCGGCACTGCGTCCGCGGGCGGTCGGATCCCGGACGACTACCGCCCGTTGCTGTCGCGCGCGCTCGAGCGCGGCGTTGCCGTGTGGAACGGATTGCACGAGCGGGTGCTCAGCGACCCGCGACTCGCCGACGCGGCGCAGCGCGGGAAGGCGTCGGTGCGCGAGCTGCGCGAGCCGCCGGA
>JBDTMY010000131.1:0-12737 GCA_039934015.1 Chloroflexota bacterium
GGCGCAGATCGGGCACTTCGCAACGACTGGATTCCCCACGTACCGAAGATGCGCGTCGACCTCATCGAAAGTCAAGCGCTCCTCACGGTTCTGTAGCCGAGATGTCGAAACGATGAGGTGACGGAACGTGCCGTGGCTCACACTCGCGAGCGCCGTAGCGTCACACGAGCAAGGTGTAGTGCCGAAACTCGTCCTGCCGCCAGCCGCACGACTCGTAAAGCGATCGCGCGGCCGCGTTGTCGACCGCTGTCGCCAGCGTCAGCCCCTTGGCGCCGGTCTCGACCGCCCACTCTCGCGCTCGTTCAAGCAACCGCCTGCCAACACCACCGCGGCGCACGCCCGGACGAACGAAGAGGTCGTTGAGGATCCACAGTCGGCGGACCGAGACCGACGACAACATCAACGACTCCTCACGGCGCAGCCGCTCGCCCAGGAAGTCGCGCGCCGCCGCCACGTCAGAGCGTTGCCCGTAGAACTGCCGATACGCGTCGAACAGCGGCGCGACGGCGTCGAGGCCGGCGATCGCGGCGCGCTTGACCAGCGTCAAGACAGCAGCGCCAGCTTGATCCGCTCGGCGAGGGCCGTCCCGACGCCGCCGACGGCGGCGAGGTCTTCGACGGACACCTCCTGCATCGCGCGCACCGAGCCGAATTTGCGGAGCAGCGCGCGCTTACGCGCCGGACCGACGCCGGCGATGTCGTCGAGGATCGATCGCACGGCCCGGCGCGAGCGCACCTGCTGGTGATACGTGACCGCGAAGCGGTGCGCCTCGTCGCGGATCCGCTGCACGAGGTAGAGGCCTTGCGAGGTGCGTGGCAGCACGATCGGGTCGGGGCGGTTGGGCACGAACAGCTCCTCGCGCTCCTTCGCGAGCGCGGCGATCGGGATCTGCAGCCGACCCGCGTCGGCGAGAGCGTCGAGCCCGGCCGACAGCTGTCCCTTGCCGCCGTCGAGGATCACGAGGTCGGGTAGCGGCCAGGACGATCGCGCTTCCGGCGCTGCACTCCGCGCGAAGCGCCGTTTCAGAGTGTCGCGCATATTCGTGAAGTCGTCGTTCCGGTCGGTGATCCGCGCGCGGAAACGGCGGTACTGCGATTTCGCGGGGCGGCCATCCTCGAAGACCACCATCGAGCTGACGACGCTCGTGCCCTGCACGTGACTCACGTCGTAGCACTCGATCCGCTTGGGCGGGCCTTCGAGGCCGAGCGCTTCCTGCAGCTCGCGGAGCGCGACCTCGGTCTTGCCGCGGTCCGCGAGCCATCGCACGCGCTCCTGCTCGAGCGCGTCCTTCGCGTTGCGCTCCGCGAGCTCCGCGAGATGCCGCTTCTTGCCGCGCTGGGGCACGTGCAGGCGCGCCGGTCCTCCGCGGCGCTCGGTGAGGAACGCCTCGAGCGACGCCGCCTCGGGCAGGACCGCAGGAGTCACGATCTCCGGCGGCAGCGTCGTCGCCGCGCTGTAGTGCTGGCGCAGGAACGAGGCGATCACCTCGGACGGACCGGCGCCTTCGGATCCCTCGAGCGCGAAATGATCTCGCCCGACGATCGTTCCGTCGCGCACACGGAAGAGCTGCACGACCGCGTCGCCCTCGGCGGTCGACGCGGCGAGCACGTCGAAGTCGTCGCCCTGGTACGCGTGGACCTCCTGGCGATCCAGCGTGCGATCGATGGCGGTCAGTCGGTCGCGCAGCGCGGCGGCGCGCTCGAACTCGAGTGCCTCCGCCGCGGACTCCATCTCCTTGCGCGTCGCGCGCGCCAGCGGCTCGTAGCGGCCATCAAGGAAGAGGACGCTCTTGTCGATCGTCGCGCGGTAGTCGTCCTTCGTCGTGTTACCGACGCACGGAGCGGTGCAGCGCTTCAGATGGAAGAGCAGGCAGGGCCGCCCGCCGGGAAGCGCGCTCGGCGGCACCGTGCGGCCACGGCCCTCATCGTCGGCGAGGATCGTCAGCTTGCAGGTCCGGTAGGGGAAAAGCTTCTGAAGGAGATCGAGAGACTGGTCTACGGACTTCGCGTTCGCGAACGGTCCGAAGTAGCGCGCGGTGCGGTCGCCCAGGGTGCGCGTGCGCAGCACCCGCGGGAAGTCCTCGCCAAGCGTGACCTTCACGTAGGGATACGACTTGTCGTCCTTGAGGCGGATGTTGTAGCGAGGCTTGTGCTGCTTGATGAGGTTCGCCTCGAGGAGGTAGGCCTCCGAGACCGAGCCGGTGACGGCGAATTCGACCCGTTCGGCGCGCTCGACCATCCGGACGTGTCGGACATCCAGGCTCGGGCCGAAGTAGGCGCGGACGCGGTCGCGGAGGACGTCGGCCTTGCCCACATAAAGGACACGGCCCCGGCGGTCCCTGAACAGGTAGACGCCGGGCGCCTCCGGGAAGGAGCCGATCTGGGCCTCGAGACTCTCGCGGCGCTCGTCCTTGTTCAACTTGGCGACCTCAGCGACTATCCTTTCACGCGGCGGAGGGAACTTTGCGCGAAGCGAAAGACAGCAGCCCAGCCCCGAAGCGCGCTCGGCGATCGGTCCAGTCGGTCGATCGGGCGCTCGACCTGCTCGAGGCGCTCGCGGCGGCCGAGGGCGAGGTCTCGATCACCGCGCTCGCCGCGCGGACCACGCTCCATGTCTCCACCGTCCATCGTCTCCTATCCACGCTCCTACGTCGCGGATATGTCCGGCAGAACCCGGAGACCAGCCGCTACTACGCCGGCGCAAAGCTCGCGACGCTCGCGGAAGGCCGGTCGCGCTTCGGCGAGCTTCGACTTCGCGTTCGGCCGGTCCTGCGCGCGATCACCGAGGCCACGCGCGAGACAGCGAACCTCGTCGTCCTGGACGACCTCGCCGCCGTGTATATCGAGACGATCCCCAGCCCGCAGGTGGTGCGGCTCTTCACGCAGGCCGGCAACCGCGTGCCGCTGCATGCCACCGGCGCAGGTAAGGCGCTCCTGGCCGCGCTCCCGGCCGCCCGCCGCGACGGCGTCCTCGACCGCATCGAGCTGCGCCCTTACACGCCGCACACGATCGTCGACCACGCGGTGCTGCGCCGCGCGCTCGAGGAGATCCGCGAGCGGGGCTACGCCATCGACGACGAGGAGTACGACGACGGAGTTCGATGCGTCGCCGTGCCCGTGATGGGCGCTCCGAACGAGCTCATCGGCGCGATCTCGATCTCCGCGCCCGCCAACCGCCTGACCCGCCAGCGCTGCACCGAGCTCGTCCCGTTGCTGCGGCGCTCGTCATCGGAGCTCGCCGCCGCCCTTCGCGAAAAGCCCGAGCCCTCGGCGTGACCGTCCGCGCGGGACTACGCGGAGCGGCGCTCGTCTCCGCGCTCACCGATCTCCTGGGCAAGGACAAGGTCCTCGGCACGCGTGAGGACCTGCTCATCTACGAATACGACGGTGCCGTCGACACCGCCACGCCCGACGCGGTCGCGTTGCCGATCGACACATTGGACGTCGCGAAGCTGTCGCGCTTCTGCCATCAACACGACGTGCCGATCGTCCCGCGCGGGGCCGGAACGGGTCTCTCCGGCGGCGCGATCCCCGTTGAGGGTGGCGTGGTCGTGTCTTTCGCGCGAATGTCGCGCATCCTCGAGATCGACGTCCCCAACATGCGCGCCGTCGTGCAGCCCGGGCTCGTGAACCTGCACCTCTCCACCGCGACCGCCCCGTACGGGCTCTACTTCGTCCCCGATCCCTCGAGCCAGAAGGCCTGCACCCTTGGCGGCAACGTCGCGGAGAACTCAGGCGGGCCGCACACGCTCGCGTACGGCGTCACCACGAATCACGTCACCGGCATCGAGATCGTCCTGTCCGATGGCACGGTCGTGCGGCTCGGCGGCAAGGCCGTCGAGTACGAGGGATACGACCTCATTGGCGCGTTCGTCGGATCTGAGGGAACGCTCGGCATCGTCACGGAGATCACCGTGCGCCTCACGCCGCTGCCGGAGGACAAGCGGACGATCCTCGCGGCGTTCCCCACGATCGACGGCGCGTCGGAGACGGTCACGGCGATCATCGGCGCCGGCATCGTGCCCAGCGCGATGGAGCTCATGGATCAGCTCGCGACCGAGGCCGTCGAGGCGGCCGTCGGAGCGGGCTACCCGCTGGATGCCGGCGGCATCCTGTTGATGGAGGTCGACGGGCTCCGCGACGGACTCGATGACGCCGCCACGCGGATCGAGGAGATCTGCCGCGCGAACGGCGCGACGACGCTCCGGCGCGCGGCGACGACGCTCGAGCGCGACCGGCTTTGGGCGGGACGAAAGGGCGCGTTCGCGGCGATGGGGCGTCTCGCGCCCGCGTACTACGTGCAGGACGGCGTCATCCCGCGCACTCGTCTGCCCGACGTACTGCGGACCGTCCGCGAAGTCGCGCAAAAGCACGGCGTGCGCATCGCCAACGTCTTTCACGCCGGCGACGGGAACCTCCACCCGCTCATCCTCTTCAGCAGCGAGAGTGAGCTCGAGGGCGTAAAGCAGGCGGGTCTCGAGATCCTCGAGGCCTGCGTCGCGGCGGGCGGCTCGATCACCGGCGAGCATGGCGTGGGCATGGAGAAGAACTGCTTCATGCCGCTCCAATTCAGCGAAGACGACCTCGCGACGATGGGCCGCGTGAAGTCGGCCTTCGACCCGGCCGGTCTGGCGAATCCAGGGAAGATCTTCCCCACTCCGGGCCGCTGCCGCGAGTTCCAGTTCGGCGCCAGGCGATGAGAGTGGTGGCCACCGAACGCATCCGTCCCGCGGACGCCGCCGCATGCGCGCGGGCCGTGACCGACGCGGCCGCGGCGTCGCGCAGCCTGCGGGTCCGGGGCAGCGGCACGAAGGACTATGTCGGCGAGCTGGTGCCGACCGAAGCGATCCTCGAGACGACGGCGCTGTCAGGCGTGGTCGCTCACGTTCCCGCCGACCTGACGGTCACGGTCGCGGGGGGCACTCGCTTCGCCGAGGTGCGCGCGGCGCTGGCGCACGCGGGACAGTTCCTACCGCTCGATCCTCCCCACTCCGACGCGGCAACGATCGGCGGGATCGTCGCGGCGAACAGCACCGGATTCTGGCGCGCGCGGTACGGCGGCGTCCGCGACCTCCTCATCGGCACGACCGCGGTGCTCGGCGACGGCACCATCGCCCGATCCGGCGGCCGCGTGGTGAAGAACGTCGCGGGCTACGACCTCAACAAGCTGTTCGTCGGCTCGCTCGGCACGCTCGGCGTCCTCGTCGAGTGCACCTTCAAGGTCCTGCCGCGTCCACCGGTCAGCTCAGGCGCGCACGCTCAGTTCGCGCGACACGCGGATGCGTTCAGCGCGGCCGACGCGATCGCGCGGACGTCCGCTCGCCCGGCGGCCCTGGCGATCTCCGGCGGCCCCGATGGCGCATGGGAGCTCCTGCTGCAGGCCGACGGCGACGCCGCGCCCGTCGCGCGCACGCTCGAGCTCCTGTCGCAGGCCGCGCGCGTTCACGGAACGACCGCGCAGCCTCACGAGGGCGTGCCGGCGGTGCTGGCCACGCTCAATGAGATCTCGGCGCTCGGGGACGGCGCCGTCGTGCGCGCCGCGCTGCCGCTCGCCGCGCAGCCCGCGTTCGCGACGACCGCCGCACGGATGGAGGGCTTCACGCAGCTCGTGGCCGACGCGGCGAGCGGCATCCTGCGCGTCGTCATACGCGGCGACGATGCCGCCGTCCGCCACTCCGTCGACGCCCTGCTCGCGGCGGCACGCGTGTGCGGCGGCTCCGCCCGCGTCGAACGGAGGCCGGAGTCGCTGCGCCCGCGCCTTCGCGCGTGGGGTGACGCCGAGCCGGCGGGCCTCTTCCTCATGCGTCGCCTGAAGGACGCCTTCGATCCGCGCGGGATCCTCGAGCCCGGGCGGGCCGCGATCGGATGACCGGCTATCCGAATGCCGACGCGCCGTCTCCCGACCTGCTGCAGCGCTGCGTGCACTGCGGCTTCTGCCTGCCCACCTGTCCGACCTACGCGGTCCTCGGGGTCGAGATGGATTCGCCTCGCGGGCGCATCCGCCTGATGGAGACCGTCTGGCAGGGTCGAGTCGACGTGAAGAGCGACCCATTCGAAGCTCACATGTACGGCTGTCTCGATTGCCGCGCCTGCGAGACCGCGTGTCCGTCCGGAGTGGAGTTCGGCAAGCTGATGGAAGGCGCGCGCTCGCAGATCGAGGCCGCACGTCCGCGCTCGCTGCCGGAGCGCCTCGTACGCCTGGTCGCGTTCCGCGCTCTTCTGCCGCGGCCCGCGGTCCTCGGTCCCTTCGTCCACTTCTCGGTGCTTTCGAAACGGCTCGGCGCCGCAATGGTCCTGCGCGCCATCGGCAGGCGCGTCGGTCTCGCGCGCCGTCTGGCCGCGCTGCTCGACCTCGTACCGGACCGCGCTTCTTCGCGCGCGCTGCCGGCTCGTTATCCCGCGCGTGGCGCGCAGCGGGGCCGGGTCGCGCTCTTCACCGGTTGCGTCATGCGCGCGGCATTCGCCGATACCAACGCCGCGACCGCGCGCGTTCTGTCGCGCAATGGATTCGAGGTCGTCGTGCCCGAGACGCAGACGTGCTGCGGCGCGCTGCACGCGCACGCCGGCGAGCGCGCCGACGCGCGCGTCCTGGCGCGAAGCAACATCGCGTCGCTGGAGGGGCTCGAGGTGGACGCATTCGTCGTGAACGCGGCCGGGTGCGGCGCGGCGCTCAAGGAGTACGGCTGGCTGCTCAAGGACGACCCGGCGTGGTCGGAGCGCGCGACACGCTTCGCGTCGCGCGTGAAGGACGCGAGTGAATTCCTCGGAGACGCCGGCCTCAGTGAGGCACCGGGCCGGCTCAGCGCCCGTGTCGCCTACGACGATCCGTGCCACCTGCTGCATGGGCAGCGCATCCGCGAGCAGCCGCGCACGCTGCTGGCGGCCATCCCCGAGCTGCAGATGATGCCGCTCACCGAGGCTGACTGGTGCTGCGGAAGCGCGGGCACGTACAACGTCACCCAGCCGGAGCTCTCCGCCAAGCTGCTCGAGCGCAAGGTCGGCCACATCGCGAGCAGCGGCGCGGAGCTCGTGGTGACCGCGAACCCCGGCTGTCAGATGCAGATCGCGGCCGGACTTCGCGCGGCGGGTGCGCCGGTGAGCGTGGTCCATCTCATGGACCTCCTCGATCGGGCCTACGGCCGCGACAGCAGCGATACTTCCGCGGGATGAGATCGGAAGAGCTGCTCGCGGGCGGGGTTTTCGTCGTTATCTACGCGCTGATCGTCACGGACCGATTGCACCGCACGCTCGCCGCGCTGCTGGGCGCGGTCATCGTCATCGCGCTCAAGCTGATCGAACAGCACGAGGCTTTTTCGCAGGACGTTGTCGACTTCAACGTCATCTTCCTCCTCGCCGGGATGATGATCATCGCGAACATCCTCGGTAAGACCGGCATCTTCCAGTGGCTCGCGGTCGAGGCCGTGCGCCGCGCCGAGGGGCGGCCTTACCGGCTGATGGTGATGATCTCGCTGATCACGGCCGTGGCAAGCATGTTCCTCGACAACGTCACCACGGTGGTGCTCATGACTCCCGTGACGTTCTTCATCGCCGAGCGCCTGGGCATGAGTCCAGTGCCGTTCCTCATCTCTCAGATCCTCGCTTCCAACATCGGAGGGACAGCGACCCTTATCGGTGACCCGCCGAACATCATCATCGGCAGCCGTTTGAACAAGGACTTCAACGATTTCCTGCTCAACGCGGCACCGGCCGCGCTCACCGCGCTGATCGTGTACCTCGGATTCGCCCGGTGGCTGTTCCGCAAAGAGCTGGCAGCTGCCATTCCGGCCCTCGAGCCCGAGGACATCGAGCGACTGGTGACCGAAGAGCGGAAGATCCAGGACCCGCATCTCATGCGACTCGGGTTGGCCGTGCTCGGCGTCACGATCGCGGGCTTCCTCTTCGCGCGAACGCTCGGGCTCGAGGGCGCGACGATCGCGCTCGCCGGCGCGGTGGTGCTGATGATCCTCGCGAAAGAGGACGTTCACGAGGTGCTCAAGAGCGTGGAGTGGTCCACGCTGCTGTTCTTCATCGGCCTGTTCATCATCGTCGGCGCGGTCGTGAAGGCGGGCCTCATCGGCGATCTTGCGAAGCAGGCGATCGCCCTCACCGGTGGCCGGACGGACCTCGCAGCTCTGTTGGTCCTCTGGATGAGCGGGATCCTTTCGGCGATCGTCGACAATATTCCATACACGATCACGATGATCCCGCTCGTACAAGAGCTCGGTCAGAGCATGAACCCCGAGCCGCTCATCTGGGCGCTCGTGCTCGGCGCGGACTTCGGCGGCAACGCCACGATCGTCGGCGCGTCGGCGAACGTCGTCGTGAGCAGCATCAGCGAGGCACGCGGCCACCCCATCACCTTCATGACCTACCTCCGATACGGCGTGCCCGCGACGCTCCTCACGATGGTCGTCGCGACCATCGACATCTGGGTGCGCTACTTCCTGCTGACATGACGGCCTCCAAGACCGAGTTCCGCCGCAAGCTCGACCGCGCGCTCGACTCCGACAAGCTCCGGGTCGCGCTGCATCGCGCGCTCCCGGCGCTCGGTTTGCGCCGCGCCGACCGCATGCGCGAAGTCGATTGGCCCGCCTTGCGCGCCGACCTCACCGAGCGAAAGAAGCGCGCGATCGACAACATGCCCGCGCTGATCGACCAATTCACCCGCGAGGCCGAGGCGGTCGGGGCGAAGGTCTACCGCGCGGTGGACGCCGAAGAGGCGCGGCGCGTCGTCACCGCGATCTGCCGCGCGAAGAAGGCCAAGCTCGTCGTGAAGTCGAAGTCGATGGCCACCGAGGAAATTCAGCTCAACGAGCACCTCGCGGCGAACGGCATCACCGCGGTCGAAACGGACCTCGGCGAATGGATCATCCAGCTCGCCGGCGAGCGACCGTCCCATCTCATCGCTCCAGCGATCCACAAGACCCGCGAGGAGATCGCGGTACTCTTCGCGAAGGTCGTCGGGCATCCGGTCAGCGACGATCCGGCCTCGCTCGTCGCCATCGCGCGCGACGAGCTGCGTGGCTCGTTCCTCAAGGCCGACATCGGCATCACCGGCGGGAACATCCTCATCGCCGACACCGGGACGCTCGTGCTCGTCACGAACGAGGGCAACGCCGACCTGGCGACGAGCCTGCCGGCGGTGCACATCGCGATCGTCGGCGTGGAGAAGGTCGTCCCGTCGCTCGACGACGCCGCCGCGGTCCTCAAGCTCCTCGCACGCAGCGCGACGGGCCAGAAGATCAGCACCTACACGCAGTTCATCACCGGGCCGTCCCGTTCCGCGGACATCGAGCTCAAGACGCAGATCGGCGTGCATGGACCGAAGGAGCTGCACTTCGTCCTGATCGACAATGGCCGGACCGCGATGCGCGAGGACCCGGCCTTCAGCGAGGCGCTGCGCTGCATCAAGTGTGGCGCTTGCAGCAACGTCTGCCCGACCTATCAGGTGGTGGGCGGTCACGTCTTCGGCCACATCTACACCGGGCCGATCGGCCTCGTCGTGTCGCCGTTCCATCACGGCCTCGACAGCGTCGCCTACGAGCAGCAGATGTGCGTCGGCTGCAACGCCTGCGACACCGTCTGCCCGGTGAGCATCCCGATCGCGTCCCTCATCACCGACGTGCGAGCGCTCGCGGTGCAGCGGACCGGGATCTCGTGGACCAAGCGCGTGGCGCTATCGCAATGGACCTCGCCGCAGCGCATCGATCGGATGACCGGTTGGCTCTCGGCGCTTCAGGGTCCTCTGCGCCACGGCAGCCTGGTGCGCCTGCCATTCGGCGACCTGGGCAAGGAGAAGAGCCTCCCCGCGGTCGCCGAGCAGCCACTCCACTACCGCGCGCGCGAGATCACGCAGACGAACCCCACCGATCCGGTCGTTCGCGTTGGGCTCTTCCCCTCGTGCATCGTCGACCATTTCCTGCCGGGCGCCGGATACGCGGCCGCACGCACCCTCCAGGCGCTCGGCGCCGACGTGCACGTGGTCGAGGGCCGGCGCTGCTGTGGCCTACCGCACATGAACAGCGGCGACAGGGAGAACGCGCGGGCGATGGCGAAGGAGATGATCGCCTCGCTCGAGAAGGTGCAGGCCGACAAGCTCGTCGTACCTTCGTCGTCCTGCGCGATCACGGTGTCGCAGGACTACGAGCGGATACTCGCCGACGAGCCCGAGTGGGCCGAGCGTGCCCGACGGCTCGCCGAGCGCATCGTGTCCTTCACGCCGTTCGCGCACGACCTCGCGATCGAGCGCGGCACGACCGGCCGCCCGCTCGCGATCCGCGCGACGTATCACGACGCCTGCCAGTCGGCGAACGTGCTCGGCCTTCACGACGAGCCGCGCGAGCTCCTGCGCCGCGTGGCGGGGGTACAGCTGACGGAGATGGCGGACTCCGCGGTGTGCTGCGGATTCGGTGGCACGTTCTCGTTCGAGCATCCTGACGTCGCGAACTTCGTCCTGGATGCGAAGCTCGCCAACATCGCGAAGACCGGCGCCGAAGTGGTGATCACCGACAACCCCGGATGCTTGACGCACCTGCGGGGCGGCCTGGACGCGCGAAATCAGCGCGTCAAGGTGCGGCATGTGGCCGAGGTGCTATGGGAGTCGCTGTCCTCGCCGGACTAGTGGGCTGAGCCGCCGCCTCCGCCACAGGAGCAGCCGCCCCCGAGCGTTGGGTTCTTCACGAGGAAGCCCGTTCCGTCCGGACCATCGACGAAGTCGATGATCGCGCCGTCGGCGTAGGGCTGGCTCATCGGATCGACGGCGAGCGGGATACCCGCGACGTCGCTCACGGTGTCCTTCTCGTCGGGCGTGGCGTCGAACGCCAGGCCGAACTGGGTCGAGCAGCAGCTCTTGCCTGCGACGTACATCCGAAGGAAGGCGCGCGACGGGTCCGTGCCACGGAGCTCGCGGAGCTTCTCGGCCGCGACGGGTGTCATCTCGATCATCGCTTCACCTCTTTCGGATATCGGTCAGAAGACCATGCTAACGCGGGTGGCCGTCCGGAGGCGATGCGCAGTGGTCGCGCGAGCGTCTCGAAGCGGTCGGCGCGCTCGTCCCAGCGGTGCAGGAGCCTGGTCTCCGGCCTGCCCGCCTTGACCGACACGATCTCGTGCACGGTGGCGACCCGGCGGCCGGTCGGCTGGCGCCAGTCGGTCCCGAGCGACCGGAGGTACACGACGACCGCGATGCGCGCGGCCTGAGCGTCGGGGACCCCGTTGCCGCGGCAGACGATATCGATCGCCTCATCAACGCCCGGCGCGTGCAGCGCGGCGGCCAGGGCCACGTCCTCTCCGATCCGAGCGAAGACGCGGCGCACCGGCGCGCCCCAGATGTAGCCGGGCGTCACCGGATACTCGCTCACTTCTGGAACGACGAGGTACCCGCCGACGCTCGCCGCCGCGAGCGCCTCGATGTCGACGCTGTCATCGCCCACCGTCCTCACCGGCGCACCCTTCGGCCGGTGCTCGAGCATCGCGGCCACCACCGTGCTCTTGCCCGCCAGCCGCGGTATGGCCACGACGAGGAACGAGTGCCGGCCGTGCGCAGTGGCGCGGAGGGTCGCGGCGATCTCGGGCGACAGCGTGCCGTTCGCGATCAGGTCGTCGAGCGTGAGACCGGCCATTACGGCGTCACGAACAGCTGTGTGAACATGCGGCCATACGGTCCGGCCGACACGACGCCGATCGCCATGTGCGTGAACTCGGGCCGCAGGATGTTCTCGCGGTGCCCAGGACTCTGCATCAGACCGCGATGGGCGACGGAGACGGACTGCGCGTAGGCCAGGTTCTCGCCGGCGCGGGCATAGGTGATGCCCGCCGTCTTCAGACGGTCGAACGGCGACCCGCTGACCGGCGACTGATGCGCGAAGTACTTCAGCTTGAACATCTCTTCGGAGTGCTGACGCGCCACGGGTACGAGGCGGTCGTCCCAGGTCAGCGCGCGGAGACCGGCGGCGACTCGCTCTTCGTTCACCAGATCGAGCATCTGCCGCTCCGCGGCGGCGTCGACCGAGAGCTGAAGGTCGTTGGGCAGGTCGAGGGTCTCTTTGTCGTCCTCGCCGAGCTTCGTGACGAAGAGCGGCACGTTCTCACCCAGTTGACCCGAGAGCTTCGCGAGCGTCGGTTGCAGCGCGGTGATCTGGTCGATCAACCCGCGGGCGATCCGCGAGCTCTCGACCGCGGCCTTGAGGTCGTTGCTCACCGGAGACACGACGAACGCGGCGAGGACGATCCCCATGACGAATAGCGCCCGCGCCGCCGCGGGGAAGACGCCAAGCACGCGATCCGCGACCTCGATCGGGCGCGCACGGTGGACCACGCGCACGATCGGGGTCAGCGCGAAGAACCCGGCAAGGGAGAAAAGCGCTTCGACGAAGACCAGCACGACGATGAAGCCGATCGGCCGCGCCGTCGCCGGCAGCACGCCGAGCTTCTCCACCAGCTGCCCGGCCTGTGCCTGGAACACGACCGCCGCAGCGAACGACACGATCCAGGTCGCGAGCCCGTACGTCGTCGCGATGAAGCCGGACCGGTAACCGCCCCACACGGCGGCGGCGATGAGGAGCAGGATGGCGGCGTCGATCGGAGAGAACGGAAGAGTCACCTGCACGAGATGCTAGGCGACCGTCGCCTACGCGATGCCGCGCACTTCGCCCGTCGCGAGCAGTTCGCGCAGGTAACGCCCGGTGAACGATCGTCGCGATCGCGCGACCGCTTCGGGCGTTCCCTCGGCGATCACCT
>JBDTMY010000132.1:0-10852 GCA_039934015.1 Chloroflexota bacterium
TTCCTGATCTTCGGGCTCGGTTTCGGCATGCCGCTCTTTGTGATCTCCCTGCTCGCGCCCGCACAGCAGTCGTGGCTGCTGCGCCAGGTCACGCGTCACTACACGCTCGCGACCCGGCTGGCGGGCGTGCTGCTGATCGTCGTCGGAGTGTCCGACCTCCTCGCGAACCTCGCGACGATCCGCCTCTACTTGTAAAGGATTCGCCACAGGACTTCTGCGAGCTCCCGAAGCGCGTCATTCGCGGTCGCTGGTGTGGTCACTTTCGTCACCGGGCGATTGGCTCAGCTGGTCAGAGCGCTGCGTTCACGATCTTCACACCGGGAGATGCTCGACACCGCTCGGGTTGCCCTACATCTCGGACGACGCTGCGCCCCGGCGGATGTCCGTCTCGCCGAAAGCGCCTCTTTCAGCAAGCGCTTCGATCGCGGAGGCCGTAAAGCCGAGTCCTTCAAGCAGCGCGACGGTGTGCTCGCCCAACCGCGGTCCGCGCACGTAGGTCGGTCGGTATTCACGAACGGAGAGTGGCAGGCCAATCGAACGCACCTTGCCGAGGCTCGGATGGTCGTACTCGACGAGCATGCCGCGGTCGCTCAGCTCCATCGGCTAGAGGGCCTGGTCGAGCCTACGAACAGCCGCGATCGGCACTGCACCTCGCAGCAGAGCCAGCCACGCGTCGGTCGTCGCAGCCGCGAAACGGTCGCCGAGGATCGCGAGCAGCTGTTCGCGATGCTGGTCTCGCGCTGTGAACGAGTTGAAACGCGGATCGTCGGCGAGGCTCGCGAGCTCCAGGGCCGCGACGAGCGCGCGAAAGAACTTCTCTTTCGGGCACGCCACGGCGACATATCCGTCACGGGTACGGAAGAACTGGAACGGCGTGATCGATGGATGCGCCGACTGTGCTCGCCGTGGGCTCGGGTGTCCGGCCGAAAGGTACCAAGTCGCCGGATAGCTCAGCATCGCAAGCGCGGAGTCATAGAGGCTCGTGTCCAGGTCGCGCCCTGCGCCGGTCCGACGCGCATCAAGCACTCCCGCGAGCAGACCGAGCGCGGCAGTGAGGCCGCCGATGTAATCGGCGAGCGAGAGCCCGCTCTTCGTGGGCGGTCCGTCGGGATCGCCGGTGAGCGCGGCCCATCCCGCCTCGGCCTGGACGAGCGCGTCGTACCCCGGCAGCTCGGCGCTCTTCCCGGTGCGCCCATACCCTGTCAGGGCGACGCAGACGATGCGCGGGTTGAGGTGCCCGAGTTGCGCGTAGGTGATGCCAAGCCGCTCCGGTTGATCGCCGCGAAGGTTACTGAAGACCGCGTCCGCGGTCGTGACGAGCCTTTCGAACACCTCGCGTCCAGCTGAGTTCTTGAGGTCGAGGATGATGCTCTTCTTCCCACGATTGAAGGACTCGAAGTAAAGGGAATCACTGCCCTCCTGGACCGGCGGGATGTATCGGCTGACATCTCCGCGGACCGCAGGGTCTTCGACCTTGATCACCTCCGCGCCCAGGTCGGCGAGGTAGAGCGTCCCGAACGGTCCCGCACCGAATTGCTCGACGGCCACGATGCGCAGGCCCGCGAGGGGCGCGGGTCGGGCCGGCGCGGTCAGCCCTTGACCGCAGAACGCGCCGCGTCGGCGATGCGGTCCACCGACGGCAGGATCGCGTCCTCGAGATCCGGGCTGTACGAGATGCAGATGTCGGCCGGCAGGCTCACCGCGCGCGGTGCGGACTTCCACTGAAAACCGGCCATCGTCAGCTCAGAAATGAGCGTCGCGCCCCAGCCGCCCGCGTGGACCTGCTCCTCGGCGACCACCAGACGCCCCGTCCGCCCGACCGCGGCTGTGACCGTCGCGAGATCGAGCGGACGCGTCCAGCGCAGGTCGACGACCTCAGCGGAGATCCCGTCGCCCTCGAGGCGCTCCGCCGCGGCGATCGAGCGCTCGACCATCATGAGCGTCGCTACGATCGTGACGTCGCTCCCCTCGCGCACGACGGCGGCCTTGCCGATCGCAGCGGGGGCCGCACCCTTCCGCACGGGTCCCTTGCGACCGTAGAGGCCCTTGTGCTCGTGGAAGATGACGGGGTTGTTCTCGCGGATCGCCGCCCGAAGAAGCTCGTACGCCGCACCCGGCGATGACGCGGTGCACACCCGCAGACCGGGCAAGCTCATGAACCATGACTCACCGGTCGCGCTGTGCTGCGTGCCGAAGCGGCCGGTCCCGCCCGAGATCGAGCGGATCGTGACCGGCACGGAGCATTGCCCACCGGACATGAACCGGTACTTCGGAAGCTGGTTCATGATCTGGTCCCCGGCGGTCGGTAGGAAGTCGCTGAACATGAACTCGACGACGGGCCGCATGCCCATCAGCGCCATCCCGAGCGCGACACCGGTGAAGCCGTTCTCGCAGATGGGCGTGTTGATGACCCGGCCGGGAAAGAGCTCCGCGAGCTTGTCGTTGGTCTTGAAGACGCCACCGGCCGCAGCAACGTCCTCGCCGATCAGGATGACGTTCGGATCTGCGGCCATCTCCTCGCTCATCGCGAGATTGATGGCCTCCCGGTAGGTGAGCTGGAGCTCGACGACGTCGGTGGGCGCCTGGGGTTCAATCAGCGTAGACATACGGAGCCGTCTCCTCCAGCGTGAGCACCGGTGCCGTCGCGGCGCGGGCGGCCGCGCCGTCGATCGCGGCTTGGGTCTCCTGGTTGATCTGCGCGGCGTCGGCCGGCGAGAGCAGCGCGCGGCCGGCCAGCTGCTCGCCGAGGAGCGCGATCGGATCGCGCGCCCGCCAGCGCTCGACCTCGCCGTCCGGCCGGTACTTCGCCGGATCGGAGCGCGAGTGCCCGCGGTAGCGGTAGGTCTTCATCTCGAGGAGCGTCGGCCCGCCGCCGGACCGTGCACGCTCGATCGCCTCGGTGGTCGCGCCGTGCACCGCGACGATGTCCTGGCCGTCGACGATCACTCCCGGGATCTGGTGCGGATCCGCGCGGCGAGCGAGATCGTCGATGGGCGTTGTATCGCGAAGCGGCGAGTACTCGGCGTACAGGTTGTTCGCGATGATCATCACGAGCGGCGCTTGCCAGATCGACGCCATGTTCAGCGATTCATGAAAGGTTCCGATGTTCGTCGCGCCATCGCCGAAGAAGCTGAGGGCGACGCGCGGCTCCTTCCGCAGCTTGAAGGACATCGCGGCGCCGAGCGCGATAGGGATCCCGGCGCCAACGATGGCGTTCGCGCCGATGTTCCCCTTGCTGAAGTCGATGAGGTGCATCGAGCCGCCCACGCCCTTTGAGCAGCCCGTCGAGCGACCCATGAGCTCGGCGAACGCGACCTCCGGCTCCATGCCCAGAGCGAGCGCTTCTCCGTGGCCGCGGTACGTGTTGGTCTGAACGTCGCCCCGACGCATCGCGCCGATGGCCCCGACCGAGACCGCCTCCTGGCCCTGACAGAGGTGCGTCGTCCCCTGCACCTGGCCGGTCATGAACAGCTCTTGGACCTTCTCCTCGAAGAGCCTGATCTCGACCATCTTGCGATACCAGCGCATGAGCTCCTGATCAGGAATGCGCGAGGGCACCGCTGCCTGTGGCATCAACGACCTCCCGGCCGGATCGGATCCGACGGATGCGCCGCGAGTGGGTGCACGTCGACGGAGAGCCAGGGGAACAGCGGCAGCGACGCGATGGCGCTGTGCAGCGCGGTCGCGTCGTCGGCCTCCCAGAGTCCCCAATTTGCGCGGCGGCCGGGGATCCGCCACAGGCGCTTGAGAAGGCCCTCCTTCACGAGCTCGGCCGCTCTGGCGCGCTCGGCCGCCGACAGTCGATGGAGCTCAGCAGCATCGCCTGCGGCGGGCCACTCGACTTCGATATGGACGAGGTATTCCATCGTTACGACTCCACCTCGGCCGGCAACGGGACCTTGCCCGGCCGCCCCGCGAGCTGCATCAGCTGGAGGTTGATCCCGTTCGGATCGCTGAAGTAGATCGTGCGGCCGCCCTTGTACGGACCGTACGGGATGTCGACCGGCTCGGAGCGGAACACGACGCCGAGCTTGCGAAGCCGTTCCACCGTCTCCGCGAGATCCTTCACATAGAAGCCGAGGTGCATTGCGCTCACCTGCATCGGATCGAGGCGGGCACCGGTGGCTGTAACGCCGCGGTACTGGATCATCTCGAGGAGCGACTGAGAGAACGGGATCTGGAAGAACGCAGCGTCGAGCTCGAGGCCCGGGTGCGCGACCATCTTCGCCACGTACTCCGCGTCGGCTCCACGCCAGGACACGCGCTGCACTGGCGGCGCACCGAAGAGGGCCTCGTAGAACGGCACTGACTCCGCTAGGTCCTTCACGACGACCCCGAGGTGATCGATGAACATCTTCAAGCGGCTACTCCCCTGGCGCGATCACGCGCACTTTCGCATTGCGAACGCCCGGCGTGGGTTGTCCACGATGATCTTCTTAATGGTCGCCGCGTCGAAGCCGCGCTTCGGCATCCACGGAACGATATCCCGCAGGAAGTGGTCGTACCCCAACCCGCCGAAACGCCGGGTTCGGTGCTTGCTCCCGACGTCATGCGCGACCAGGAGCTGCTCCCCGTGTCCGGCCTTCACGAGCGCCTGGATCCGGTCGAGCCGCTGGGCATCGCTCGGCATATCGATGCCATAGAACTGGTATGGGAAGACGGCGGTCGTCTCGGTGCCGAAAAGGTCGTACTGAACGAAGCATCCAGCGTCGGCGATCCGTTTCAGCCCTTCGATGTCCGGCACGGTGCGGTCAATGTGCCCGATGACGACCCGGCTGAGGTCGGCGCCGACGCCCCGCAGCAGCTCGATGATCTCGAAGGGCGAGTCGCGCACCCGACCCGGGTGGGTCGTTAGGCCGCACCCGAGCTCGGCCTGTGCGCGGCCGGCCGCGCGGAAGACTCTCTTTTCCTCGTCCGTGATGGGGACCGAGCTGCCGATCTCGCCGATCGAGCCGGCGCGGATGCCCGTCTCGCCGACTCCGACGCGGAACTCGCGGATGATCTCGGCGGTGATGTCGTCTTCGGACATCCCGGCCACCTTCGTCGGGAAGGTCGGACCGACGTAATAGCCGGCGCCCATGACGATGTGCACGCTCGCAGCGCGCGAGATCCGAACAAGACCTTCGGGTTCCCGCCCAATCCCGGGCAACGTGCAGTCGATCAGGCTGTCGCCGCCCGCGCGCTTGAACATCGACAACTCGTCGATCGCGAGCGACTCGCTGTCCAAGACGAGGTTGTCGTGGTTGCTCATCCAGTTCCACTGGAGCCACCCGAAGATGTCGAGTGCGACCGGACGATCCGCCAGGTGCGCGTCCTCGGGTCGTTCCGGCGGCCGAAAGGAGATATGGCCCTGGTCGACGAGGAGATGCTCGTGGCACATCGTCGTGCCAAGGTCGGCCGCCGGGATGTCTCCGGTGACCGTCTGGACGATCATCTCGCCGACGGACGGCCGACTCTCACCCAAACCTGAGCCCCTCTCAAGATGCCTGCTCGGATCGGCCGCTGGAGGAGGTACCGTTTCCAGTTCTCCGCAGCTGAAAGTATCCGCCAGCTGGGCCGGCGTGGTCAAACCGCCCACGCGGATCGAGATCAGGCAGATGCGCACGTGCGTGCGCGGCGGAAACGTATCCACGTAACATTGCGCGCGGCGACCGCAGCGAGCTGAACCGGAGGAGGGTCCTTGCTCACGATCGAGCGAATCGAGACGATCCCCATCCGAGTCCCGCTGCCCTTCACGTACAGCGGAAGTTATTACCGGATGCGAAACCGCTGCACGATCATCACGCGCGCCTACACGGCGGAGGGGATCGTGGGCGAGGCATACAACGCGGATGAGGACTCGCCGATCCAGGAAGAGGTCCTGCGGATCGTCAACGACGAGCTCGCGCCGCGCGTCATTGGGCTCGATGCGATGGGCACCGAACGCTGCTGGGAGGCGATGCTCCCGGTGACCTTCGACCAACTGCGGCCGCGCTGGTACGCGATGCAGGCGATCGCGTGTGTCGACACGGCGATCTGGGACGCGGTCGGCAAAGCGGTCGGCCAGCCGCTTTGGCGCCTCTGGGGCGGCTACCGTGACCGGATCCCGATGATCGGGATCGGGGGCTACTACATCCCAGACTCGCCGGAGGCAAAGGGCCAAGAGATCGAGCGCGAGATCGACTTTTTCAAAAGCGAGCGCGGCATGGTCGGCATGAAGTTCAAGATCGGCGGCAGGGCGCCGGCCGAGGATGCTGCGCGGCTCCTACGCGCGCGGCGCCATGCGGGCGACGACTTCCTCTTCGTCGTGGACGCAAATCAGGGCTATACCGTGCCGGAGGCGCTCGCATTTCTCGCCGCCGCACGCGCCGTCGGCATCGAGGTCCGATGGTTCGAGGAGCCGACGCGATGGCATGCGGACTTCCGGGGGCTTCGCGACGTCCGCTTGCGCGGGAACATCCCTGTTGCGGCGGGCCAGTCGGAGTGGAGCCGGGTGGGAATGCGCGAGATGATGGTGAACGGCGCGATCGACGTGTCGAACTACGACGCGTCGTGGGGCGGCGGCCCGAGCGAGTGGCGCAGGGTCGCGGCGCTGGCCGCGAGCTTCGATGTGCAGCTTGGCCATCACGAAGAGGCACAGGTCGGCGCGCACCTCCTCGCCTCGGTCCCGCACGGCACCTACGTCGAAGCGTTCTCGCCGACACGCGATCCGATCTTCTGGAACATGATCGAGAACCGTCCGGACCTGGTCGGCGGCGAGTTTCCCCTTCCGCAGGCACCCGGACTCGGCTGGGTGCTGGATAAGACGTTCATCGATCGGTACCGGACCGATCGCTAGGTCAATGGAGCGGAACGATGAGTCGTGATCCCGCCGAGCGGGTCCACCACCGCGCGAACGTTCGCGAAGTCGCGGAGCGCGCGGGTGTCGCGATTTCGTCGGTCTCCAGGGTCCTCTCCGAACACCCGGACGTGAGCTCCGCAATGCGAGCGCGCGTTCTCGCCGTGGTCGACGAGCTCGGCTACGAGCCCGATTTCCTCGCGCAGTCCCTGCGGCGCGGCTCGACCCTGTCCGTTGGGTTCGTTGTGGGCGACATCTCGAATCCGGTCATGTCCAATTTCGCACGGGGAGCCGAGAGCGTCCTTCGCGCCGCGGGCTACTCGATGCTGCTGATGAACTCGGACGGCGACCCGGAGCTCGACGAGGCCCACATCCGTTTCTTCCTGGGCCGCCGGGTGGACGGCATGCTCCTGTCCCTCGCGAGCGAGAAACGACGCGCGACGCTCGACTTGCTCGAGCACATCGGCGTGCCGGTGGTGGTCATCGACCGTGAGGTCCCGGCGCGCATCGGCGCCAACGCGGTCCTCTCCGACCACCGTGCGGGGATGCGGGCGGCCACGGAGCATCTCCTCGACCTTGGCCATCGGCGCATTGGCCTGATCATCCCGTCGCTCGAGATGCGGGCGGGCCGGGAACGGGTCGGCGGCATGCGCGATGCGATCGCGGCGCGCGGGATCGCAGACGAATCGATCGTGCTACCCGGCTCTCTGCTCGCCGAGCACGGCGAAGCGGCGACGAATCAACTGCTCGATCTGCCGCATCCGCCGACGGCGATCATCGCCGGCGGGAATCAGCTGCTCATCGGAACGCTGCGGGTCCTGACCGCTCGCGGCAAGCTCGTCGGCGAGGACATTGCTCTCGTCACCTGCGACGATCTACCGCTGGCCGAGCTCTACCGTCCGCCGATCGCGACCATCGCCCGCGACACCGTCGGGATCGGTCGGGCCGCCGCGCAGCTCCTGCACGCTCGGCTCCAACACGCCGAGGAACCAGCGACGGTCATCCTCCCGACGACGTACCGGGCCCGCGCGTCCGCCTCGATGGCGCCGCGCGAAGTCGCGCGCTGATGGCACGCGTCGCCATCGAAATGGCGCGGTTCGGCTACGACATGGAGACCGGCACGATCGCGAAATGGGCCAAGAAGGTCGGCGACGCAGTGAAGCGTGGCGAGGTCGTCGCCGAGGTCGAGACCGCTAAAACGTCGGTGGAGATGGAGGCGCTCGCGTCGGGAACGCTCGTGGAGATCGTCCATGAGGCCGGGAGCGAGGTGCCCGTCGGCACGGTGATCGGCTATCTCGAGGACGGCACATCGTCGTGACCCCGAGCGCGACCGTGATGACCGTGCGCGGCCCGATCGCGGCCGAACAGCTGGGCACGACACTTCCGCACGAGCACGTCTTCCTCGATCTCTGGAAGGAGTTCGGACGCGAGGGTGTGCTCAATGACCTCGAGCTCGCCGTCAGAGAGCTGAACGACTACGTCGAGGCCGGCGGCGCGACGCTCGTCGATTGCACGAGCATCGAGATCGGCCGTGATCCGGCCGGGCTCAAGAGGGCCTCCGAACAGACGGGCCTCAACATCGTGATGGGAACGAGCCACTACCGGCACCCTTACCTCGACCGGGACTGGTTCGACCGCCACGACACAGGGTGGATCGCCCAAGGGCTGATCGACGACATCACGCAGGGCATTGACGGCATCCGAGCGGGGATCATCGGCGAGATCGCCACGGAGCGAGAGTGGATCACGACGACCGAGGAGCGGTCGTTCCGCGCCGCCGCTCGCGCCCATCGCGCCACCGGAATCACGATCTCGACGCACGCCGCCTGCTGGCCGGCGGGGTTGCCGCAGCTCGACCTGCTCGAGAACGAGAACGTCGACCCGCGCCGGGTCATCATCGGGCACTGCGACACCGTCCCGGATCAGAGCTACCACCTCGAGATCGCGCGGCGCGGCGCTTACGTGCAGTTCGACACTATCCGCGCCTCGAACGACTACGAGCTGGACCAGCGGATCCGGTTCGTCACCGATCTGGCGTCTGCCGGCTTCCTCGATCAGATGTTGTTCTCGCACGACATCTGCTTACGACGCCATCTCCAGGCCTACGGCGGCTCCGGATATTCGTTCGTGCTCCGGGGCTTCGTCCCGCGCCTCCAGGCCGCCGGCTTCAGCGATGCTGAGATCCGGCGGATCATCGTCGACAACCCGAAGCGCGCACTTACCGGCGATACCTCCGCGGCGGCCTACGTGGGACGATCAAAGAGCGCTTCACCGGCCATACCGCCCCAGGCGAGGTAGCCTCCGTCGACGACTATCGTCGCTCCCGTCACGTAGCTCGCGGCGGGTGAGGCGAGCCAAGCGACGACCGCGCCGATCTCCTCGGGCTCGCCCATGCGGCCGAGCGCGGTGAGCGAACCCCTCGCCTTCGCGTCGGCCAGACCCGACGCGATGATCCGCCGCGAGCCTTCGGTCAGGATGAAACCGGGCGCGATGCAGTTCACGCGGATCCCGTGCGGACCCCACTCCACCGCGAGGACACGGGTGAGCGCCTCGAGCGCGCCCTTCGACGCCGCGTAAGCCGCACGCCCGGGGAAACCGCGGTGCGCGGCGACCGACGAGATGACGATGAGCGACGGATGCGGCGCATGGCGCAGCAGCGGGAAGGCAGCCCGGGCGACGCGCAGTGCGCCATCCTGGTTCACCGACACGGTGCGTTGCCATCGCTCGTCCGTCTCCTCTTCGGTCCGAACTGGCTCGACGATCCCCGCGTTGCTCACGACCGCGTCGAGGCGGCCGAAGCGGCTTCCGACCTCCGCGAACGCGGCGTCCACCGACGCCTTCGACGACACGTCGCACTCGAGCCAGATGCCCTGCCCTTCGCCGAGCAGAATGGCGGTCTTCTCCGCTGAGCCATCGAGATCGGTGGGCACGACGCGAAAGCCGCCCGCCGCGAGTGCTACAGACGAGGCTCGCCCGAGACCCGAGCCCGCGCCGGTGACGAGAGCCACCGGGCGGTCGTCCCCGCCGCTCACACCATCACCCAGCCGCCATCGACGTGGATCGTCGCACCGTTCACGAAGCTGGCGCCGTCGCTCGCGAGAAACGCGACCACGGGTCCGACCTCGGAGGCCGCCGCGTAGCGATGCAGCGGGATCTGGGCCAGGAATTTCTCCTTTTCGGCGGCGGGGGTCACACCCATCGGAGTGTCGATGCCGCCCGGAGCGATCGCGTTGATATTCACGCCCGAGGCGCCCCACTCTCGCGCGAATCCCTTGGTGAGCGCGATGAGGCCGCCCTTCGTCGCCGCGTAGATCGTCGACGACGAAAGCCCGCCCGTGCGCCCGCCGACGCTCGCGACGTTGATGATCCTGCCCCAACCCCTCGAGGCCATCGCCTCGATCACGCCACGCGAGAGGAGGAACGGTGCGCGGAGGTTCACCGCGATCATCTTGTCAAACTCCGCGACGGTGTATTCGGGGATCGAGTGGCGGATAAGGATGGCCGCGTTGTTCACGAGCACGTCGACGCGACCGACCGATGCGATGAGCCGCTCGCACGCCGCAGCGTCGGCGAGATCGACAGTGTGGGTCGCGGCGAACGGCGGGCCGGCGTGCTCGATCACATCGACGCCGATCACCCGATGTCCCGCGGTTGCGAGGCTCTCGGCGATCGCTCGCCCGATGCCGCGCGCGCTTCCCGTCACGAGCGCGGTTCGCTGCTCGTCCATCAGCAGATCCGGTTCTTCCAGGCCCCGGCGCCCTGGAACGCGCGCAAGTTGTGACTCAGCAGCTTCGCGAGGCGCTCCCCGCAGCGCGGCGTGAGCCCGGCCATGTGCGGCGTGATCACGACGTTCGGGAGATCCCATAGGGGCGAATCCGCCGGAAGAGGCTCCTGCTCGGTGACATCGAGGCCCGCCCCCAGCAGCCGACCGTCGCGTAGGCGCTCGATGAGCGCCGACTCGTCGATGACCGGGCCACGCGACACGTTGGTCACCCAGCCGGCGCCGAGCGCGTCGAGCACACGGCCGGTGATCAG
>JBDTMY010000133.1:0-14083 GCA_039934015.1 Chloroflexota bacterium
CACGCCCTGGCTGTTCGCCCAGGCGCCGGTCTTTTCGCAGCGGTACCGCGTGCTCCTGTACGACCGTCGCGGGACCGGACGTTCGTCGAGTCCCGACGGGGAGTGGGACGCGGCCGACCTTTCGAACGACCTCGCGAGATTCCTCGACGCGCTCGCGATCGAGCGCGCGATCGTCGGCGGGTCCTCTCTGGGAGGCGTGATCACCGCGCAGTTCGCCGTGGACCACCCGGAGCGGACGCTCGCGCTGATCATCGGGCACACCGTCCCTTACCTCGACGACCTGGGACGGGCGTGGCTCGAGCGACAAGTGACGGACGCGCGCGCGGGTCGTCCGGTCATCGTGCGCCAACCCGCGGACTCCCTCGGCGGCGAGGAGCCGCCGACGACCGACCCGGCCTTCGCGACGTCGCCGCTCGGACGCATGATCGCCACGACCGGCACCGGCCTCGGACGCACCACCGAGGACGTCACTCGCGCGATCGCGGTCCTGCGCGACTGGGATCAGCGGCCCCGAAGGGCCGACCTCGCGAAGGTCCGCGTACCGACGCTCGTCATCGTCGGCGAGCGTGAGCCGCGCGCGACCATCGAGGGGTCGCGGGAGTGGGCCTCCTGGATCCCCGGCGCCGAGTTCGTGATCCTGCCCGGCGCACACCACGCGGCGCCGCGCGAGGCCGCGCCCGCCTGGAACGCCGCGGTGCAGGGTTTCCTCGACCGGCACGGCCTGGGTGGACAATCGACAGCATGACCGTCACCGCCAGGGTCGTCCGCGCCCCGCGGGGCACGACACTCGCGTGCCGCGACTGGCCGCAGGAAGCGGCATTTCGGATGATCCAGAACAACCTCGATCCCGAGGTGGCGGAGCATCCGGACGAGCTCATCGTGTACGGAGGCACCGGCCGCGCCGCGCGCTCGTGGGAAGCCTTCGATCGGATCCTCGCAACACTTCGCCGACTCAAGAACGACGAGACGCTACTGGTGCAATCGGGAAAGCCTGTCGGCGTCTTCCGCACGCACGAATGGGCGCCGCGCGTGCTCATCGCGAACAGCCTGCTCGTGCCGAAGTGGGCGACGTGGGAGAAGTTCCGCGAGCTCGAGGCCGCGGGTCTGACGATGTATGGGCAGATGACCGCCGGATCGTGGATCTACATCGGGACGCAGGGGATCCTTCAGGGCACGTACGAGACGTTCGCGGCGGTCGCGCGCAGGCACTTCGGCGGCACGCTCGCCGGTCGCCTCGTCGTCACCGCCGGCCTCGGCGGCATGGGCGGCGCCCAGCCGCTCGCCGTCACGATGAACGAGGGCGTCGGCCTCATCGTCGAGGTCGACCAGGCGAACGCCGAGCGGCGCCGCCGGCAGGGCTTCCTCGACGAGATCGCGCCCACGCTCGACGACGCGCTGACCATCGCGCAGCGTTCGCTCCACGACCGGACGCCGCGAAGCATCGGGCTCATCGGCAACGCGGCCGACGTGCTGCCCGAGCTCGTCCGTCGCGGAGTGCGCGTCGACGTCGTCACCGATCAGACGAGCGCGCACGATCCGCTGGGCGGCTACGTGCCCGCGGGCGTCGAGGATCTCGCGGGCCTGCGGGAGCGCGATCCGCAGGGCTATGTGCGACGCTCGCGCGAGTCGATGGCGCGACACTGCGCGGCGATCGTCGCGCTCGCGAAGAGCGGCGCGGTCGCATTCGACTACGGGAACAACCTGCGCGGCGAGGCGAAGGAAGCGGGCTTCACGGAAGCGTTCAGCTATCCCGGCTTCGTCCCCGAGTACATCCGCCCGCTCTTCGCCGAAGGGCGCGGACCGTTCCGGTGGGTCGCGCTCTCGGGCGACACTGCGGACATTCACCGCACCGACCGGCTCGTGCTCGAGCTCTTCCCCGAGAACGAGACGCTGGCGCGTTGGATCCGGCTCGCGCAGGACCGCGTGCCCTTCCAGGGGCTGCCCGCGCGGGTGTGCTGGCTGGGCTACGGCGAGCGCGCGCAATTCGGCGAGCGGATCGATGACCTGGTCGAACGCGGCGAGCTGAAGGCGCCGATCGTCATCGGTCGCGACCACCTCGACTCAGGATCGGTCGCGTCACCCTTCCGCGAGACCGAGGGGATGAAGGACGGCAGTGACGCGATCGCGGACTGGCCGATCCTCAACGCGCTCGTGAACACCGCAGCGGGCGCCACCTGGGTCTCGGTGCATCACGGCGGCGGTGTCGGGATCGGCAACTCGATCCACGCCGGGATGGTCGCGGTCGCTGACGGCACTGCGCTGGGGCGCGAGAAGCTGCACCGCGTCCTCACCACCGACCCCGGCACCGGCGTGATGCGTCACGCCGATGCCGGATACGACGACGCCCGGCAGTTCGCGGAGAAGTCCGCGATCGACCTGCCGAGCCTCGAACGGTGATGCGTTAGGCGACGCGGGCCCGGATGAGCTCGGACAGACGCTCGTAGGTCTCCCGCGCTCCGGATTCCATGCCGGACGCGATGATGGCGTCTCGCTCCTCCTTGGAGTTGAAGACGCCGCGATCCCGCAGCTCGGTCACGCCGTCCTGCTCGACGAGCGTGATCTCCACGAACCCGTCCCCCTCCGGCATGTCGCCGAAGAGGAAGCTGTAAACGAGCTTCTCGGGGGCGACGACCTCGCGGTATGTGCCGTGGAAGTCGACGACCTCGCCGCCGGAGGTGCGTGTGATGTATTGCCACTGGCCGCCGGGGCGCACGTCCATCTTCTTGACCACGGTCGCGTCCCGGGCGAAGCCATACCACTGTGGGATGAGCTCAGGATCCGTGATCGTCTCCCAGACGACCTCGCGCGGCGCGTCGAACTTTCGCGTCATGAGGATCTCGCGATCCGACGGCAGGCTCAGGGTCGTCTCGTACTTCGTCTTAGTCACCACGTTGTTTCTCCCGCTCTTTCTTTGCTTTCCGCTCGCTGATCAGGTCGTCCAGCCGGTCCATCCGGTAGGTCATCGAACGCCGGAACGTCTCCAGCCACTTGTCGAGCTCGTCGAAGGGCGCCGACCGCAGCTCGTAGATGCGCTGCTGCGCGACCGGGCGCACGTCGACCAGACCGGCGTCGCTAAGCACGCGGAGGTGCTTCGACACCTGCGGTTGACGCAGCCGGAGGCGCTTCGCGATCTCCCCCACCGGGCACGGCTTCTCGCGAAGGAGCTCGACGATCCGTAGGCGGTTCGGTTCGGCCAGGGCGATCAGCGTGGCGTTCACGTCCGCGAATATACCGTTAGAAGAATATGCCTGTCAAGGCATATTCTTCGCAGCGCGGCTAAGGCTCTCTGACCGGCTCCGGAAGGAAGGAGGGCCGCGAGACGAAGTCCACACGCCGATGCGTGTCGTCGCAGTACGGCTTCTTCGCCGCGTGACCACAGCGGCAGAGCTTCACCGTGCGGCCCTCTTCGACACGGATCTCGTTCCCGTCCGCGTCGGCGATCGTGATCGGCCCGGTGACGCGGTATGGACCGTTCGGCTCCATGCGGATCGACGGACCGGTCACCCGGCGTTCTCCCCGTGATACCGGCCTTTGTACCCCTCGGCCGTCGGCGATGAGAGCCTGAAGAACACGAGCTGCAGCACGCGCGCGCCGCGCTGGAGCCGGTAGCCGCGCGCGTTGAGGACCGAGAGCAGTCCCTCGCCGCGACCCGAGTAGCCCGCGTCCCACACAGCGGCGTGGATCGCCACGCCCGAGCGGAGGAGCGTCGAGCGCGGACGCGCGAGGGCCATGATGTCCGTCGGCAGATTCACCTTCTCCTGATAGGTGATGACGTACGCGCCGCGATGCAGGTCCCACCAGCCGTCCTTGTCGGCTTGCACGTCCTCGCGGGCCGCGGGCTCCCGTACGTTGTCGGCCTCTCCGAGCAGGCCCGGCGACGTGAGCCGCTGCACGCGGTCGACGCGGAAGTCGATGCCGTTCGGCTGCACCTGCAGATCCAGCCCCTCCACCAGGGGCGGATCCGCGGCGAGCGCGGCGCGCAGCTCTTCACGCGAAAGGACGGACATCCAGTTGAGTCTAGGATTCGGACGCATGCCCGACCCGAAGCCCGTCGCCGCGTCGAAAACGATCATGTCGCGGACCATGCTCCCCTTCGACGCGAACCCCTACGGGAACGTGCACGGCGGCGAGATCATGAAGCTGATCGACGCCTGCGCCGGCGCGGCGGCGACACGACACGCGCGCTCGCGCGTGGTCACGGCGCGCATCGACGAGCTCTCGTTCCTCGCGCCGGTGTACGTCGGGCACCTCGTCACCGCGTCGGCCTCGGTCAACCACGTTGGCCGTTCGAGCATGGAGGTTGGCGTGCGCGTCGATTCGGAGGATCTCCTCACCGGCAAGGCCGCGCATGTGGCCTCCGCGTACCTGGTGTTCGTCGCGACGGATGAGAACGGGCGACCCACGTTGCTTCCTCCCTTGCTTGCCGAGACGGACGACGAACGGCGCCGCATGAAGGCGGCGGAAGACCGGCGCACACTCCGTCTGAAACGGCCACGCACCTAGACTTCGGTGACTTGGAGGCTGAAAGATGAAACGTCCGCTACGCGCATTCACGCCGCTTGCCGCGCTGCTTCTCGTATTCGGAGCCTGCGCGGCGCCACGACAAGCCGCGCCGACCGCGACCGTGCCCGGCACCGCGGCCGCATCCGCGACCCCGAACTTCGAGGGCAAAACGCTCAACATCGTGACCGGCGGCACCGGTGGCGTGTACATCGTCTACGGCGCTGGTCTGGCGGACCTGCTCAACAAGAAGCTGAAGGTCGCCGCCAGTCCGCAGTCGACGACCGCGTCGGTCGACAACATGAAGCTCATCCGCGACGGCAAGGCGGACCTCGCGTTCGTCCTCGCCGACACCGCGTACGACGCCGTGAACGGCAAGGGCTCGTTCGCGACCGAGGCGAAGGCCGACGCGAAGAGCCTGGCCGTCCTCTATAGCAACTTCACGCACGTCATCGTTAGGGACGACAGCGCGATCAAGACGATCGCGGACCTGAAGGGAAAGCGCGTCTCGATGGGCGCCGCGGGCAGCGGCACCGAGATCATCGGGAACCGGACGCTCGAGGCGTACGGTCTCGATCCCGCCAAGGACATCCAGCGGGAGCGCCTCGGCGTCGCGGACTCCGCGAGCGGACTCAAGGACAACAAGATCGACGCGTTCTTCTGGAGCGGAGGGCTGCCCACGGCGGCGGTCACCGACCTCGCGTCGACGACGAAGATCCGTGTGCTCGAGCAGACCGACGGCATCAAGAAGATGGCCGACAAGTACGGCCCGTTCTACTTCAACGCGACGATCCCGAAGGGCACGTACGGCCTGGCCGCGGACGTCACGGTCTCTGGCGTGGCGAACCTGCTCGTCGTGAACTCGAAATTCGACGCGGCGTTCGCGCAGGCGATCGTGCGGACGATGTTCGACAGCGTGTCGGAGCTCGGGACGATCCACGCCGAGGGGAAGAACCTGAAGCTCGAGACGGCGGTCAATGGCTCGCCGCTCGACTACCACCAGGGTGCCATCGACTTCTATAAGTCGAAGGGCGTCTGGACGAAGTAAGTGCGTCGAGCGCTTCTGGCGCTCGCAGCTGTGGCGCTCGTCGGGACGGGGGTGGGGCTCACCACCTCCGTCCCCGTCTTATCCGTCAGCGGCGGCAAGAACGCGTTCGTCGGTCATGTGCGGGATGGCGACATGCTGGTGTACTCGTATCGGCAGTCGATCTACGAGGTGACCGTGTGGGAGGAATTCGAGCGCGCCGGGGATAGGCTGCGGCTGGTGCGCGTGCGAGCGGAGGACATCCGGGCGGTCGAGTACTTCCGTTGGGACAGCCCTATCCGTCAGGAGAGCACGTACTTCGTCGCGGATGCGCCGCCGACCGAGCTTCTGGAGCTCGTGATCCGCATTTCGCCGGGGGCGCAGCAGCGGATCCGATCGAGTGGATGGTCGACGTTCCTCGAGGAACGGTTCGGTGAGGCCGTCATCAGCGTGAAATTGGAACGGCCGCCGGTGCTTCTGGCATTTGCACGAGGCATGACCTGGTGAGCGAGGAGCGCATCGCGCGTCCGGATCTCGACGCGGTCCTCTCCGATGAGAAGACCAAGAAGCTGATCGAGGAGTACGAGCAGGAAGCCCGCACGCGCGACCTGCGTGGACCGCTCGGCACCATCGTGAACGTGCTGGCGATCGCCACGAGCATCTTTGCTCTGTACTTCGCGATCGCGGGAGCGCCCATCCCGGGCACGTCCATCGTCCCCGTCCCGAGCATCCGGATCTTCGACCAGACGATCACGACGCCGCAGATCTATGTGATGCTCTTCCTCGCCGCGATCCTCGTGCTCACCTTCCTCGTGTATCCGCCGGCCGCCCGATTCCGCGCGCGGGTCACGATCTTCGATGTGGTGCTTGCGGCCGCCGCCATCGCCGTGAGCGGGTATGTGCTCCTCAACTTCGAGACCGTCATCTATCGCGTCAACAGCCCCAACCAGACCGACTTCGTGTTCGGGATCGTCGCGATCCTCGTCGTGCTCGAGGCGGGCCGCCGCACGATCGGTTGGCACCTGCCCGTGATCGGCGTGGTCGCGATCCTGTACGCGTATCTGGCCGACTTCATGCCTGGCCCGTTCCGGGGGCCGCCGAAGGACCTCGACGACATCGTCTCGAACCAGTACCTCGGCCTTGACGGGATGCTGGGCACCCCGCTCCAGGTCGCGGCCACCTTCATCATCCTGTTCACGATCTACGGCGCTGTCCTCGATCGCACCGGCGCGGGTAAGTTCTACGTCGATCTCGCGTTCGCGCTCGCGGGCCGCCGGCCGACGGGTGCCGCGCGCACCGTGACATTCGCATCCTTCCTTCTCGGCACGGTCTCCGGCTCTGGCGTGGCCACGACGGTGACCCTCGGCGCCATCACCTATCCCATGCTCAAGCGCGCCGGGCACGATCCCAACAGCTCGGGCGCGATCCTCTCCGCCGGCGGCATCGGCGCCGTCATCTCGCCACCAGTGCTCGGCGCGGCGGCGTTCCTCATGTCGGAGATCCTCGGCATCTCGTACCTCGAGATCCTCGTCATGGCGATGATGCCGACGATCCTCTATTACATCGGCATCCTGCTCATGATCGAGATCGATGCCCGCCGGCTCGGCGCGAGCGCGATCCAGCTCGATGCGCCCGGCTTCTGGGAGCTCACGAGGCGCTACTGGTACCAGTACAGCTCGCTCTTCGCGATCGTCGTGTTCCTCGCCCTGGGCTTCTCCACCCCCGTCGCGGTGTTCTGGTCGATCCTGCTGGCCATGGCGGTCTCGTACATCCGGCGCGAGACGGCCCTGACGCGGACAAAGATCGCGGCGGCGTTCGCGGACGGGACCAAACAGGTGCTCTCGGTCGCGGCGACGACGGCCGTGGCCGGGATCGCGGTCGGGATCCTGCTGCAGACCGGCCTCGGCCTGAAGATCTCGAGCCTCATCCTCTCGCTCGGCCTGGGCAACCTCGTGCTCACGCTGATCGTCGCCGGCGTCGTCCTCTGGGTCCTGGGTCTCTCGCTACCGATCACTGCGACGTATCTGGTCGCGGTCCCGACCGTGATCCCCGCACTGGTCCAGCTCGGTGTTCCAGCGCCGGCCGCGCACATGTTCGTCTTCTACTACGCCGTCCTGAGCGAGGTGTCCCCGCCGGTCGCGCTCTCGCCGTTCGCTGCGGCCGCGATCACGGGCGGCAACCCATACAAGACGATGGTGCTCACGTGGAAGTACGCCCTTCCGTGCTTCCTCGTGCCATTCATGTTCACGCAGCCGGACGGGATCGCGCTCCTCTGGCGCGACACGACCGTCCCCGAAGCCATCGTGGCCTCGGTCTCCGCCGTCGCCGGCGTGATCGCGCTGGTCAGCGGCGTGGGCGGCTATCTCCTGCGCTCGACGACCCTCATCGAGCGCGTCCTCCTCGTTGGCGCGGGACTTCTGCTCCTGGCGCCAGGTCTGATCTCCGACGTCGTAGGTCTCGCGGCGCTCGCTATCGCGGTCGGCCTGCAGCTCGCGCGCCGGACGCGCGACCGCGTCGGAGCCGCGCCGGCATAGCGGCTACTCTCTGCCGCGGGAATAGGTGGGAGCGGTCAATTTGGCTCTAACCGCGCGCCCCGCCGCGATCGCTGCGGCGTTGTTCGTGTTCACGCTGGCCACGCGCATCCCGTTCAGGTCTGGAGAGCTATGGGCGTGGGACTCCGTGTTGTACGCGCGGGCGCTCGAGGACGGCTTCCACGTCGACTACGTGACCGCGAACCAGCGCCCCCATCCCCCCGGCTATCTCCTGTACGTCGCCGTCGCGGCGGTCGCTCGTAGCTTCACGGGGGATAGCAACAGTGCGCTGGTCCTCATCTCCATGATCGCGAGCGCGCTCACCGCGGCCGCACTCTTCCTCGTCGCTCGCAGATTCGCCTCGGACCGTTCCGCAGCGGCCGTCGCGCTCGGCTTCGCCCTCAATCCCCTCGTCTGGCAGTACAGCGAGATCGCGTATCCCTACGCACTCCTGGGTCTGCTCTCGATCGTCCTGGCCGCGTCCTTCGCCCACAGTCGTGGCCGCGGCGCCTTCGCCGCGCTGATCTCGAGCGCGGCATTCGGCGCGGCCGCCGGCTTCCGTCAAGACCTGTTGTGGATCCTCGGCCCGTTGTGGCTGTGGACCGTGTGGCCGATGCCCTGGCGCGGTCGCCTGGTCGCTGCGCTGGTGGTGTGGCTCGGGGGCCTCATCTGGCTGGTCCCAACGGCGATGCTTTCCGGCGGGCTCTTCGCGTACATCGATGCCGTGGCCCGACAGTCCGACTTCGTTCGCGCGACGCACTCGGTGTTGGCGCAGGGACTGCCCGCACTCGGCACCAACATGGCGACGACGGCGTACGCGACCCTGTGGGGTCTCGGTCTGTTCGCGTTGCCTGTGGCGGCGCTCGGCCTCGCCGAGGGCTATCGCGCGATCCGGAAGCGCGCTGCCATCAGCGTTGGCCAGCGCGAGACCCTCTTCATCGCATGGATCGTTCCCGGGCTCGTGCTGTACGTCTGCATCCACATCGGCGAATGGGGTTACGCGCTCTCGATCATTCCTGGCCTTTACGTCATCGCCGCCGTGGCGCTGGACGGCCTGGCCGCGCCCCGGATGGTCGGGCGCGTGGCGCTCGGCATCAGCGTGCTTCTGCCCGCATTCGTATTCACGACGACCTCGGTGCCGTTCTCCGCAGCCGCGATCGCCAGGCACGACTGGGAGCTGGCGTCTCGCGTGAGCTTCGTTCGAGAGCACTACTCACCGAACACGACGCTGCTCATAGCGCGCGAGGATTTCCTGCTCGTCCGCTACTACCTTCCCGAGTACCGCGCTTGGCTCCATGACCGCGATCCGTACCACACGACGCTGCGACGCAAGCGCGCGCCGAAGGTCGATGCGATCGTGGTATTTACTTCGGGCCTGCAGACGACCTCCGCCGAAGCGCTCCGCGTCAAATGCGCCAAAGACGTCGAGCTGGTGTATCTGGCCATCGAGCCGGGGGCCGTTGTCGAGCTCCAAGACGACCGCTATACGATCGCGGACACGCCAGCGCGACGCTAGAGAACGCGCTCCAGATAGTCGGCCAGGATGTTGAAGGTCCGGATCTTCTGCGCGATGTCGGTGCTGCCGTGACCCTCATCCCCCAGCTCGACGTACTCGAAGTCATCGCCTTCTTTGCGCCCGAGCTCGAGCAGCCGGTCGCGGAAGATGCGCGACTGATCGACCGGGCAGCGCGGGTCGTTGACGCCGTGGACCATCAGCAGCTTCGCGCGCAGCTGGCCCGCGAACTCGATCGCGCTGCGATCGCGCCATAGCGCGCGGTCGGTCTCGGGGTCGCCCATCTGCTCCCGGAAGTAGTACTTGAAGTGCTCCATGCTCTTTTCGTAGAGCTTGTGCAGGTCGCTGATGCCGACCCACGCGACCGCCGCGCGCCAGATGTCGGGCTTCTTCGTGGCGGCGATGAAGGTCATGTAACCGCCGTAGCTGCCGCCGAACACCACGAGGCGGTCCGGATCGACATACGGCAGGGTCTTCAGATGGTCGGCGGCGCCCGCGACATCCTCGAGGTCCGCGCCGCCCCAGTCCTTGATCGCGGCGTCGCGGAAGTCGACCCCGTAGCCCGTGCTGCCCCGGATGTTCGGTTCGATGACGACGTGGCCGCGGTCGACGAGGAACTGCGCGAACGGGTCGAAGCCGCGGAACCACTGCCCCGTCGGTCCGCCATGCACGTGCACGATCGCGGGCAGCCGTTCTCCGGGCGCGATGTCGCGCGGGACGTAGAGGAGCGCCGGGACCATCCGTCCGTCGAAGGTCGGGTACCAGACGTGTTCCGCATCGACAAAGACCGAGCGGTCGATCGATCCGTACTCCGCCGGGAGCAATACGTCGAAGGTGTCGGTCGCGAGGTCATATGACACGAGGCTGCCGCGTGTCACATCGGAGCTGAACGAGACGAGGAGCTTCTTGTCGTCGTCGAAGAACGAAGCGCCGACGGCGAAGCCGTCGGGCAGCTTCAGCTCGCGCGCTTGACCGGTCTCGACGTGGTAGACGATCGGACGCACCGACGACTCGAAGCTGCGGATCGCCGCGAGGAGCTTGCCGTCGTTCGAGAAGCGCACCGCGTGCTCCTCGACGCTGTCCTTGCCGAGCCAACGGACCTGCCCGCTCGCGAGATCGAGTATGCCTGCGCGGTTCTGACCCGACGCGTCGCTCGTGACCGCGAGCCGTTTTCCGTCCGGGTGCCAATCGGCGATCGTATCCTTCGAGCCAACCTTGACCGACAGCACTTTGCGTGTTTCGGTGCCGTCGGCGCGCACGATGTACGAGTCGGCGTTCTTCAGGTTCATCGCGTCTTCGTTGCTCGCGTACGCGACCCACTGACCGTCGGGGCTCCACTGGCCACCGAACACCGGGAACGCGTGGTTCGTCAGCGGTGCGTAGTCCGTGCCATCCGCGCGCATCTTCCAGAGGTTGAGCTGGCCAGGGCGGTCGGGCGACGCCGGATGGCGCCGGTTGGTAAGAACGGTGAGCCACTTGTCGTCGGGGCTGAACTGGCCCGCGTATTCCTGGGCGGTGGGGTCGATCGTGAGCTGGGTGACCGCTCCACTCTCGACGTCGATGCGGTAGAGGTCATGTTGCTCGGTGCCGCCGCTGTCCTTCGCGAACACGATGCTGCGGTCCGCGCGATCCCAGACGAAACCCGTCCGAAGCGCGCGTGGCACCTCGCCATGACTCACCTGCCGCGTCTCACGTGTCGCGAGATCCATCATGTGGAGCTCCATGCGGCCCGTCTTGTCCCAGTAAAAGGCGACTCGGTCGCGCTTCCACGAGACGGCGGGGAGATAGAACGACGGAAGCCTGCAGAGCTCCTCGAGCGGAATGCGCGGCTGTCGGCGTGCGGCAATGGCCATGAACGTGCCCTCCCCTGCGAGTGACGGCGGTGCGAACGAGTGTCGCACAGACGACCGGCGCGCTCTCTTGTTAGCTCGTCGCTCCTGCGCGCTCGCGGCCGACGGCCCGGCGCGCGTCGGCAATGGAGATCTGCCACAGGCACGCGGACCATGCCTGCACGAAGCCGAGCTCGGTGTTGATGCCGAGCATCTGAGCGTTCGTGTTGGCGTTCCCGGTGCGGATGAAGAGTGCATCCGGCCGCTTCTCGAGGATGCGCTTCAGCATGACGGCCTTCATCCACATGCCGAGCCGATGCCCGCGGTGCGCGTCGATCACCGCGGTCCCCTGCTGCCAGATCACGTGCGAGACCTTCGGGTCGTACGTGACCTCGGTGAAGCCCGCGCCATCCCCACTCGCCTCATGCACGGCGACGAGCAGCCACCACTCCGTACCGGTCTGCTGGAGCCACGATTCACGCTCGCGGATCTGCTCCTCGGTCAGCTTCCAGTCGGCCATCTTCAGCTCGCCGCGCGGGGCGTCGTTCATGCCGTTCGACGACTGGATGTACGGAGCGACGAGTTCCGCGGGAACCGTGTCGTCGATACGCTCGAGGCGATAGCCCTTCGGCGCGATCGCCGCCCACTCCTCGACCTTCGCGCGGTCGACCTTGGATAGGTCGAGCTGATTCGTCTTCATGTCGAGTCCAGGGTCGGCGCCGATCGACCGGGCGAACTCCGCGCCGGACGGCACGCGGTCCGTCGCCTGCGCCATGAAGACCAGATCGTCGCCCTGATCGGCGACCACATCGACGAGCCGGCGCAGGAGCGCGCGGCCAACGCCCTTCCGGCGATGGTTCGCCGACACGACGAGCTCGGTCCAGCGCAGATGCGCGTTCTCAGGCTCGTTCAGCGAGCGGTTGACGACGCCGTAGCCGATGAGCGCGCCACCACCGTCGCGTGCGCCGAAGAACGCGTGCCACTGTCCCGGGACCACCGCGCGCATCCGCCGCTCGATGGCCTCGACCGGCATCAGCGGATCCTCAGGGGTGCGTTCGCTCTGGAGCGCCTGATAGAGGAGGGCCGCCTCGCGCAGCTGCGCTGGCGCGAGCTCCAACGGGTCCATGCCCTCGATGCGGTATCCGACGGGATCTTTCACGACTGATGAGAGTACCGGTGCGGGAGGCCCGCACCATCACACGCGATACGTTCGGGTCAGGCCCCCGCCATCAGCGGCTGGAAAACAAGCACCGTGCGGCCGGCTGCCTTCTCTCGAAGCACCTTGATCGACTCGCCGAAGCGCTGCAGGAAGGCGAGCTCGAGCTGCCGATCGTCCCAGGTCGAGGCGTCCCAGGACATCGCCTCGCTGGACATGAAACGGAGCACGAATTCCCGCAGGGCGGCATCCGACACGCCGATACCGAGGTATCGGAACTCGGTCCCGTCGGGCATTTCCCAAGTGACCATGTATTCCCTAGGGAAACCGTAGGCTCGCCGTCCCGGGCGGGCATCCCCCGTACAGGGGAGGGAACGTCGTATTTGAGGTTCCACCCAGACAGGTGATGCTTTGCCTGTGCGCGATATGAGCGGTTGGCTACCAGGCGTGATCCTGATCGCGGTCGGCGTGACGCTCTTCGCCGTTCAGCTGCTGCACCTCGACGCGGACGTCATCGTTCTCGTCCTCGGCCTCGTCTTCGCCACCGCCTATGCCGCGACCCGCCGCTACGGGCTCCTCATCCCAGCGGGCATCCTGACCGGCCTCGGCGCGGGCATCCTTCTCGAGGACTTCGGCGCGCGGGGCGAGCCGGCGATGCTCGGGCTTGGCCTCGGATTCCTTGCCATCTACGGCGTCGACCTGCTCGTCAGCGGCGCGCGCGAGCCCGGCCGCTGGTGGCCTTTGATCCCCGGCGCCATCGTCACCATCATCGCGGCCACGAGCGGCACGTTCGGTGATGAGGGCGCCCTCGCGGTCGAGCGGGGATGGCCGATCCTCCTGATCGCTGCCGGCGCCTGGCTGCTGCTGCGCCGCCGCGCCTCGTCCTGACCGAAGACCCACGGGTCAGGACTGCTTGAGACGGTCCTTGTAATACGTGCGCACCTTCTGCACCTTCGGTCGCGCGTTGAAGAGGATGTACGGGCTCAGCGGATTGCGCGCGGCGTAGTCCTGGTGGTACTCCTCCGCCTGGTAGAAGCGCTCGAGCGGCAGGACCTCGGTGACGATGGGGCGATCGAAGACGTGCGCCGCATCGAGCTGCTTGATATAGGCGTCGGCCACGGCGCGCTGCTCGTCGTCGGCGTAGAAGATCGCGGACCGGTACTGCCGTCCAACATCGGGCCCCTGCCGATCGCGCGTCGTCGGATCGTGGGCGATCGAGAAGAACACCCTCAGGATCTGCCCGAAGCTCATCCTCGCCGGATCGAAGCGCACCTCGACCGCCTCCGCGTGGTCGGTACGGCCGCCCGAGACCGTCTCGTAATCGGCCGAGTCGGCGGAGCCGCCGGCGTAACCGGACGTGACCGCGGAGACACCGTCGAGCTGTTTGTAGACGGCCTCGACGCACCAGAAGCATCCGCCGGCGAGGACCGCCACGCTCTCAGCGCCGGCGGCGCGCGCGATGTCGCTGGCAGGGTCGGGGAACTTCTCGGGCGACACCATCTGCGGATCTCATAGTGCACCCAGACGCAG
>JBDTMY010000134.1:0-5090 GCA_039934015.1 Chloroflexota bacterium
GTCCGTCGGTCAGAGGGCAAGATCGAGGTCAAACGGACCGTTTGATGTAGCGCCGAGCGCTCAGTCGTTCGGCGATACTGTCGGCGTGACTGAGGCGATGGGCACGATCGAACGCGTCGCGGGGAAGATCCTCACGCTCGCCGATCTGGAGCTCGAGACCGCGCGCGCGCTGAACACCGAGTACCTGCGGCACCATCCTGAAGAGGTCGCCGCGTTCCTCAACGAGCGCTCGCCGGAGGACACGGCGCTGCTCCTCGCACGCGCGCCGACGCCGACAGCCGCAGCGCAGATCCTCGAGCGGCTCAATCCCCGGGTCGCGGCCGAGGTGCTGTCGCTGCTCGACGACGTCCTCGTGCGGGCGATGCTCGCCGTGACGAATCCGGCGAAGGCGGCGCCGATCATCGGCGGGCTCGATCCAGCCGCACGCGACGCACAGCTCGCCCGTCTTGACGAGCGCGTCGCGGAGCAGATCCGCGAGATGCTCCTATACCCCGCGGACTCCGCGGGGGCGCTCATGGACCCACGTATCAGCGCCTTCGGCCCAGACACGACGGTCGAGGGCGCGCTGCGGAAGATGCGGACGTTCAAAGAGAAGGAGCTCGGCTCCATCTACCTGATGGACAGCGAGGGCCGCCTGGCCGGCGCCGTCCCGCTCGGTGAGATCGCGACATCCGAGCCGGACACTCAGCTAAAGGACCTCATTCGTGGGGAGCCCATCTCGGTCTTCGTCAATGCGTCTCGCGAGGAGGTAGTGAAGGCGCTCGACGAGCGACGCGTCGCCACGCTACCGGTGGTCGACGCCGACTCCAAGCTCGTCGGGGTGATCCGCTATCGCACGCTCGTCGCCGCGGCGGAGGCCGAGGCGACCATGGGCATGCAGACGATGGTCGGTGTCGGTAAGGAAGAACGTGCCCTATCGCGCGTCCGGTTCGCCGTACGCCAGCGTCTGCCGTGGCTGGAGATCAACCTCGCGACCGCGTTCGCCGCCGCGTTCGTCGTCGGCCTCTTCGAAGGGACCATCGCGCGCTTCACCGCGCTGGCGGTGCTGATGCCGGTGGTCGCCGGCCAGTCGGGCAACAGCGGGATGCAGGCCCTCGCGGTGACGATGCGTGGCCTCGCGCTGCGCGAGATCCGGCCGACACACTGGCCGCGCCTGATCTGGAAGGAGGCCGGCACCGGGATCATCAACGGCTTCGCGTGCGCGGCAGTCACCGCCATCGCTGTCTACGTCTGGAGTCAGAGCGCGGGTCTCGCGCTCGTGATCGCCACGGCCATGGTGATCTCGATGAGCGTCGCGGGGATCTCCGGGGCGGCGGTGCCGCTGATCTTGAAGGCTCTCCGCCAGGATCCGGCGCAGTCTTCCTCGATCGTCCTCACGACCATCACCGACATCGCGGGTTTCATGACCTTCCTGGGGCTCGCGACCGTATTCGCCAGCCTCTTGGACTGAGCGCCGGCGTGCGCCGGCTCGCTCCAGCCTCGCTGCTCACCGTCTTCGCGATGCTCGTGCTGTTCGCCGCGCCCGCGGCCGCCGACGAGGGTTGGGTCATCGACCGCTTCGCGGCGGACATCGAGGTCCAGCGCGACGGCAGTCTCCTCATCAGCGAGGCGATCGACGTCGATTTCCAGCTCCTGCAGGACCGGCACGGCATCATGCGCACGATCCCGGTGCACTACCAGTGGGACCCGGATCCGAAGATGCTGCGCATCTACGAGATCGACGTGCGCGCCGTCCGCGACGCGAGCGGGCGCAGCCTTCCGTACGAGGTCAGCGAGAACGGAGCGCGGTTCGGCATCCGGATCGGCGACGCGGACCGCATCGTCACCGGAAAGCAGGCGTACCGCATCACCTACGCCGTGCGCGGCGCGCTGAACGCGTTCGCCGACAGCGACGAGCTGTTCTGGAACGTCAACGGCGGCGAGTGGGACGTGCCGATGCGCGTCGTCACCGCGACGGTGCGCACCGCGTTCGACGCGTTCACCTCCGTGACGTGCTACGAGGGACCGCGCGGATCGACCCGGACCTGCCGCAGCTCGTTCTCACCGCAGCGCGCGGAGTTTGCCGCGACGACCGCGCTGCCCACGGGTCAACAGCTCACGATCGTCACCGCGCTGCGCAAGGGCGCCGTCACCGCGCCGGTGCCGAAGCTCCTGAGGCGCGAGCGCACGATAGACGAGTTCTTCGAGGCGACGCCCTTGACCGTGGGTGGCGCGTTGCTGGCGCTGATCGGTGGCCTCGGACTGGTCGGATGGCGCTGGTGGACGGCGGGTCGCGACGAGCGCGAGCACGAGACGATCGTCGCGGAGTACGAGCCACCGGACAAGCTGCGGCCGGCGCAGGCCGGGCTGCTTGTCGACGAGCAGGCGGATACGAAGGACGTCACCGCGACGATCGTGGATCTCGCGGTGCGCGGGTACCTCACGATCACCGAGCTTCCGCCGAGCGGTCTCCTCGGGCTCGGGAAAAAGGACTGGTCGCTGAAGCGCACCGATGGCAAGGCCCACCCCGAGGCGCTCGAGCCATACGAGCGCACGATCTTCGACGGACTCTTCGGTCGCGGTGCGATGGACGTCACCCAACGGGCGGTGGTCGCGCTGATCCAGCGGTTCAGCGACCGTGCCGGCACCGCCGAGGCGACGCGCGCCACGTTCGAGTCGAGTCCGACCGACGAGGTGAAGCTCTCGGCGTTGAAGCAGCACTTCTACACGACGCTCGCCAAGGCGCAGCGCGAGCTCTACGCAGATTCCGTGGCGCGCCACTGGTTCGCGGCCGATCCGCAGCGCGTGCGCCAGGTCTACGCGGCGTTCGGCGTGGGCGCGCTCGTCGTCGCGGCGTTCCTGGTGTTCTGGCTCGGCTCGTCACTCGGCGCGGGGCTGATCGGACTTGGCGCGATCGTGCCAGCGGTCGCGCTGCTGGGCGTCGCTTCGCGCATGCCGCGCAAGACGCGCGCGGGCGCCGAGCTGCTGCGCCGCACGCTCGGGTTCCGTCACTACATGGAGATCGCGGAGAAGGAGCGGCAGCGCTTCGCGGAGCGCGAGAACATCTTCTCCGAATACCTGCCGTACGCGATCGTGTTCGGCTGTGTCGAGAAGTGGGCCCGGGCGTTCAAGGACATCGACGCGACCGCGGCGACCTCTAGCTGGTACACCGGCAGCTCGCTCGGGGCGTTCTCAGCGAGTGATCTTTCCAGCAATCTCAGCTCGTTCTCGAGCCAGGTCTCGTCCACCATCGCCGCCACGCCCGGCGGCACCGGGGGCAGCGGGTTCAGCGGCGGCGGCGGCGGCGGGTCCGGTGGGGGCGGCGGCGGTGGGGGAGGCGGGAGCTGGTGATCCGCCGTCGCGCGCGGCGGGATCCGAGGCGACGCAGTAACGCCCGCCGCCCATGACCTGCGCCTTGTCGGCGGCGGCAAGGGAGGCACCGAGGAGGGAGACGGGATCCTTCGCGTCGCGCGGGTACTCCGCGACGCCGATGCTGCAGTGCACCGCACGCGCATGTCCCACCACATCGAACGGCTCCGCGAGGACCAGGAGCAGGCGGACGGCGACGACCGCCGCATCGTTGCTGGTGGTCAGCGCTGTCAGCACGACAAGGAAGGAATCGTCGGACAACCGTGCGGGGACATCGCTCGTCCGCACGAACGCGCTGATCCGCTTCGCGAATTGCCGCACGACCTCGTCCGCCGTCGCATGACCGTCGGCGCCGTCGCGTAGCTGTCGGAAGCGGTCAAGCTTGAGGCTCAGGAGGCCGACGGACCGGTGGTCACGCTGCGCGAGGAGGATCGCCTGCTCGATGTGGAGCATGGCGATCTCGCGGCCGGCGAGGTTGGTCGTGTCGTCGACGAGGCCGAGCGCACGCAGCTGCTGGCGCGCGTCCTTCAGGCGGACCTGGGAGGTCGCGTCGGTGAACAGCACCACGATGTACGGCTCGCCGTCCGCACTCAGGGGCGACTGACGCACCTCGACCCACTTGCCATCGCGGATCTCCACGAGCGCCTGTGGCGTCGTCGTGAACTTGCCCACGTTCTGCTCGGCGATCGCGAGGGTGGACCAACCGGTGATCGCGCCCGCGGCGGCGTTCCAGTAGATCAGCTCGCCACCGGGACCGACGATCGCGACGCCGTCGCGTGTCTCCCTCGCGAGCAGGCCGGCGAGACCGAGCGCCTCCGAGTGGAGTAGCGACGGCAGCGTGCGGCGATCCATGACCCGGTCCGGCATGGCGGTGCTTACGCTCGACCGAGCGCGGTCGCCTTTCTCACTGCCGTTCGGGTCGCCATCACGTGCAGCATGGTCCGGATGGTCGCGAGCGCCATGACGGATCGGTCATGCGCTCCGAGCGGGGTTCAGTTCCGCGTCGCCGTTGCCTGCAGGTACGCGCGCTTCCAAGCGTCGTCGAGATCGCCGAATGGCTCGGGCGCGCCCGGCACGATCCAGATGTGGATCATCTCGGCGGTCAGCGTCAGGTCGATCGAGCCGAGCGGACAGGTGCCGAATGGGCTGAGCAGGCCCGCGAGCCCCAGCGGCGCGAGTGAGAGGCAGACGTGCTCGTGCGCGTGCCACACGGTGAGCGGGCCCCCGATGGTCGGGCCCGGCGCACCGATCTTCGGCATCTGGAACAGCGCGCCCATGAGGACCGGGCGTCCATCCGGAGCGACGGCGTACACGAGCGTCTCGGGGCGCGCGGGATCGAGGACGCGATCGTCCTGCTCATGCGCGGGATTGGACGCATGAAAGTCGATGCCGGTGAGGCCGTTCACGCGGTAGCCGTCGGCAGCGGCCGCCGCGGGGTCGGCGTAGCGCGCCAGGGCGATGCGCGTCGCGCTCACGAGGTCGGCCGCCGCCGCGCGCTCCGCGGGAGTGGGGTCGCGATCCGGGACGACCGGCAGGATGGTGCCGGGCGGCGGCACGCTGCCGCCGTGCACGTGGTGCCCCGCCACCGCACCGGGCTCGGCCGCCGAGGCGCGGAACGCGCCGACCCACGAGCTCGTCGCGGTGCCGATGACGAGAACGCCGACGGCAACACCTCCCGCGACCGAGCGCAGCCGCTGGACGCGCGCGCTCGGCGAGGAGCGGACCACGATCGCGAGCGCGAG
>JBDTMY010000135.1:0-9180 GCA_039934015.1 Chloroflexota bacterium
AGCTACGGAAGGGGTCCACCAGTGACGAGTGAGATGGCGTCAGAGCTGCCAGTGAGCGCACGGGTCCGCGCGCAGACCGTCCGGCATGCGCAGCTCGGGATCGCCAACCTCAAAGTCGATGTGCCTTCACACATCTGCCTCTTCTACAAGGACGACACCGAGCTTCGCGAGCGGCTCAGCTTCGTTACTGCCGCACTTACCGATCCGGAGCAAGTCGCCGTGTTGTTCGGCAGCAAGGAGCGGCTCGAGGAGATCCTCGGCTACATAGCCAAAGACCAAGGTCGAGACACTGCTGCCGACCTCGCGGCGGGCCGTGTCGTTCTCGTGCATGGCGCTGCAGACGCCGATGCTCTCCTGGCCGGCATCGCCCAGGCGCTTGATGACGCAGTGGCGCGCGGCGCAAAGCTGATCCGCTTCCTCGGCTTCATCGGCTGGGGCGACCTTGACTGGCCGACGGACGAAGATCTCATGACCTTCGAAGCGAAGGTGACCGAGGCCGTGAAGAGTTACCCAGCGGTGGTCGTGTGCACTTACAACGTGGACAAGCTGTCCGGTCCCTTACTTATCTTTGCGGGGATCGAGACCCATCCATTCACGATCATCGAAACGACCCTTGCCAGGAACCCTCACTACGTGCCGTTCGCCGAGTACATCGAGCGCCGATCGCGATCGAAGACGCAGGAGGAGCGCGCAAGCGCCCTGCGAGGCGTCACCATCGGCCCACTCGATCGAGAGCGCGCCGCACGGCCTGCTGAATAGGTCGATCCGGAGAGCGAGGACCACTCGATCAGCTCGCGATGCGTTAGGTGACGCCGCCGCTGCTCCTCTTCCATGGCTGGAACGGTTCGAGCGACAACCTCAGTGCCTGGCTTCCCGCGCTCCAACCGCATTTCGAGGTCCTCGTGCCGGATCTTCCGGGCTGCGCCGGGATCGCGCCGCTCCGAACTCGGCATACAGCGCTCGCGTACGCGAAGTGGGCAGTCGATCTCCTCGACACGCGCGGTCTCGATCGCGTCGCGGTCGGCGGCCTGTGCTCCGGAAGCGCGATCGCGCTTGCGCTCGCGGAGATCGCTCCGGAGCGTGTGACTGCCTTGTTGCTTCACACGCCATTTATCCGGCCCGGGCTGATCCGCCCACTCATCCGCGCTCAGCTCGCGATCCTCGTATCGCCTGCGGGCGCGTTGTGGGGGCCGGTGCGACGGAGCACGACTCTCTCGATGCTCCATCGCCGGCTCTTCGCGGAAGCCGCGCAAGTGGATGCCGACCGTCTCGCGCGCGATCAAGCCGACCTCGTGAGGGCCGACTCGCGCGCGGGCCGCGAGCTCGCTGGCGATCTGGCCACCGCCGATCGCACACGGACGATCTACGGCTGGAAGGGACCGCTCGGCGTACTTCTCGCGGACCACGATGCCTTCATCGACGCGCCGCGGACGGCGTCAGCGCTGACGGAGGCCGCGCCACAGAGCCTGATCGAACGGTTCGCAGGCGGGCACGGCTGGACTCCGGCCTACCGGCAGCACCAGCACGCCGCGCTGTCGCGGATAGCGCCGCAGCTTCGTGCGGCGATCCGCTGATCGTGGACGCACAGCTAGAGCGGGCTCTGCGCGAGACCGAGGAGATCGTGATCGTGACGCGGGGACGCCGGACCGGCCGCCCTCACGAAACGACGGTGTGGTGCGCCTACGAGAACGGTGTGGTCTGGCTGCGCGCGGACGATGACAGCGACTGGCTCCGCAACCTGCGGCACGATCCGCACTGCCGGATCCGCGTCGGAACGACCGAGGTCGTCGCTGTGCGCGACCCGATCGCCGACGCAGCGGCGGCGCTGAAACACGTGGTCGACCTCTTCCGTGCGAAATACGGCGCGGAGTGGGTCTCGGATTGGTACGTCGAGCGCGGACGCACGCCCGTGCGCCTGCGGCTGGAGGCCTGACGGCGCGGGTCTATCCTCGATGTATGCGCATCGCGGTACGCCTCGTATCGGTCATCGCGATGGCGCTCGGCGTGTCGGGCATGGCGTTCGCCGCGGACGATGCCCACACCGTCCTCGTCGGCCACATCGAGGGCGTCATCAACCCCATCACCGCGCGGTATGTGGATCGTCTCGTCGACGAGGGGGAGCAGCGCGGGATCGCCGCGCTCGTCATCGTCATCGACACACCCGGCGGCCTCATCGACTCGACCTACAAGATCACCGGGCGGATGCTGAACGCCGGCGTGCCGATCCTCACCTATGTCGCGCCCTCTGGTGCGCACGCGGCCTCCGCCGGCACCTTCATCACGCTCGCGGGTCATGTTGCGGCGATGGCCCCGTCCACCAACATCGGCGCGGCGCACCCTGTCGACGGATCCGGCGGCACGATCGAGGGCGACCTACGCACCAAGGTCGAGAACGACGCGGTCGCGCAGATCACCAACATCGCCCGCGCGCGCGGCCACAACGCCCAATGGGCCGAGGACGCGGTGCGCAAGAGCGTCAGCATCGGCGCGGATGAGGCCGTCAGCCTCAAGGTCGTGGACCTGATCGCGACCGACGTGCGCGACCTGGTGGACCTGGCCGATGGACGCCAGGTGACCACTTCGCGTGGGGCGGTGACGCTCGCGACGAAGGGCGCGGCGCTGGATGACAGCGGTCCGAATCCACTCGAGACGCTCCTGCACCTCGTCGTCGATCCACAGATCGCCGTGCTGCTGTTCACCATCGGGACCTACGGGATCATCTTCGAGCTCTCGAATCCGAGCCTGATCTTTCCCGGCGTGATCGGGGTGATCGCGATCGTGCTGGCCCTCTTCGCGTTCGGCACGCTCGATGCGAACGCGGCCGGCATCGCGCTCATGGTGTTCGCGGTCGCGATGTTCGTGGCCGAGATCAAGATCGCGAGCCACGGCATCCTCACCGCCGGAGGGATCGCTGCGCTGCTGATCGGAACGATCATCGTCTTCCCGCCGCTTCGGCCCACATTTCCAGGTGTGCGGGCGACCGTCGAACCCCTCGTGATCGCGGTCATTGTGGCGACGACCGGGGCCTTCTTCCTCGCGATCGCGCGTCTCGCGGTCCGTGCGCGCGGCGTGCCCACGCCGGTGGGGGCGGCGAGCTTGCTGGGCGCGACCGGCTACGCGAGGAGCGACATCAGCGCGAGCGGGATCGCGTACGTCGGCGGAGAGGACTGGACCGCGGTCAGCGACGCGGGACCGATCGCCGAAGGCAGTCCGGTGCGCGTGAAACGCGTCGACTCGCTGCGGCTTATCGTCGAACCAGCGAAAGAGTTGCCTGATAGAAGGGGAGCGTCCTGATGGACCTGAGCGTAATCATCGCGATCTTCCTGGCCGTCGCGCTCGTCATGCTCGCGCGGGCGGTCGTACACATCGTTCCGCAGTACCAGCGCCTGGTAGTGCTGACCTTCGGGCAATTCAATCAGGTCTCTGGGATCGCGGGCCCTGGCCTGGTGCTGCTCTTCCCGCCGCCGATCCAGACCTCGCAGACCGTGGACCTCCGCGAGTTCGTCGTGGAGATCCCGCAGCAGACGTGTATCACCAAGGACAACGCGCCGATCACGATCGACTTCCTGATCTACCAGCGGGTCGACCAGGCAGCCGACGCGGTCCTCAAAGTCCAGAACTTCCGGGCGGCTGTACAAGGGATCGCCACGACGACCCTGCGCGCGGTCATCGGCGACATCCCGCTTGACGACGTGCTTGCAAAACGAGAGCAGATCAACAGCGTGCTTCGCGTCAAGCTCGATGACGTGACACAGCGCTGGGGTGTAAAGGTCACGACCGTCGAGATCCGCGAGATCACGCCGCCACGCGAGATCCAGGACGCCATGAACCGTCAGATGGCGGCCGAGCGTGGCCGGCGTGCGGCGATCCTCGACGCCGAGGGAAAGAAGCAGGCCGCGATCCTCGTGGCGGAGGGCGACAAGCAGTCGAACATCCTGCAGGCCGAGGGCGCCCGGCAGTCCGCGATCCTCCGAGCCGAGGGCTTCGCGCTCGCGCTCGATCAGATCAACAACACCGCGAACCATGCCGATCCGCGGACTATGACGCTCCAGTACCTCGACACGCTCAGGCAGATCGGCGCGTCGGCGTCGACGAAATGGATCATTCCGGCCGAGTTCGCCTCCCTCGCCGCGCCGCTCGCGGCATTTGCGAGAGGCGACGGCGAAGACGGCGAGAAGAAGGCGGGCCGCTAAGCCCTGCGTTCGACGCTCCACTGTCCCGCGCGTCCGGCCGCCAAAACCCTATGTTCGCGCGAAACCCCGTCCCTACGGGACGGGGTCCCTCGCGCGCGGGGGCCCTCGGCGGCCGGCCGCGCTCGGCGGCGGAGCGCCGCTATCGTGCGCGGTCGCCTCTATCTCTTGAGAAGAGACAAGGGTGCTCCGATGCCTCCGCGGCGTGCGCTTGCGCTCCGCGTCACTGGGACCGCCATGGGGCGGGTCAGGCGGCGCGGGGCTAGGGGCGAGTACACGCGCGGGGGCATCCGCCAGGCGGCCGCCGTCGCGTGGCGTGGGGAAAGGACCGCTCGAAACGAGAACGCGCTCATGACAGCCATTTGTGCTCCCCTTATCGGCAGTATCGAACGTGCGCTGCGCACGATAGAACGTCTGTTCTGGATGTCAAGAGGGTGGGATACTCGCGGTAGTTGAAGACCGTTTTGGGTGTGGAGCTCGCGCCCCAGCGACCTCGCTTCACCCACGAACGCGGGGAGCTCCCGAACCACATCCTCGAGCCGGAGTGGGTGGGAAAGCGGGCCCTGGCGCGCGTCGGCCACGGCGGGCCGCACTTTGTCGGCTACGGAGGCGAGGTCGATGGACCGCGGGAGCTGTACGACGCGATCGTGGCTGAGGCGAAATGCGGCACTGCTGTCATCGATGGCGTCCTCGTTGCCGATTGGCGCGATGAATCGGAGCTCGAGCTCGATCCGGAAGGCAACGCATTCACGCGCAACGCCACCGCGCGCCTGATCTTCGCGGCGTTCGACCTGCTGGAGGTCGATGGCGAGTCGCTCCTGGAGATCCCGCTGCTCGAGCGCAAGCGGCACCTCGAGGGGCTGCTGGTGCCGAGCGTGAACGTCCGGCTAACACCGTTCGTGACCCGCGGCCTACGCTCCTGGCGCGAGACGCTTGTCGCGCAGGGCTTTCACCGGGTCGTGCTCAAGAATTGGAACAGCGCATACGCTCCGGGCCGCACCACGAACGACTGGCTCGTCGTGGAAAAGATCAGCGGCGCGAGATACTAGGAGGAGATCGTGGCCTCGAAGTCAGCCGTCATTGACCACACCCAGCGCGATCCGTGGTCGGTCGCGCTCGAGCAGTTCGGGACCGCTGCGGACAAGCTGCACCTGGACCCGAACATGCGCGCGATCCTCGCGGAATGCCAGCGTGAGCTGACCGTCCACTTCCCGGTGCGCATGGCCGACGGAGTCGTGAAGGTCTTCACCGGCTACCGCATCCAGCACAACACGACGCGCGGTCCGGGCAAGGGCGGCATCCGATACCACCCGTCCGTCTCGCTCGGCGAGGTCAAGGCGCTTGCGATGTGGATGACGTGGAAGTGCGCGGTGGTGGGTATCCCGTACGGCGGCGCGAAGGGCGGCGTCGTTTGCGATCCGAAGACGATGAGCGCGCAGCAGCTCGAAACGCTGACGCGCCGGTACACCACCGAGATCGAGCTCCTGATCGGTCCCGATCGCGACATCCCCGCACCGGACGTCAACACGAACGCGCAAACGATGGCCTGGATCATGGACACGTACTCGATGCACAAGGGCTACACGGCTCTGGCCGTCGTCACCGGGAAGCCGCTCTCGATCGGCGGCAGCGAGGGGCGCAACGAGGCGACCGCACGCGGTGCGGTGTACACGATCATCGAGGCGGCCAAACACCTCGGTCTGGATCTGGAGGGCGCGCGCGTGGTCGTGCAGGGCTACGGCAACGCGGGCTCGTTCTCCGCGAAGCTCATGGCCGAGATCGGCGCGAAGGTCGTCGGCGTGTCCGACACGAGCGGCGGCATCTACAGCCCGAAGGGCATCGACCCGCTGAAGGTGGACGCGTACAAGCGCGAGACCGGATCGGTGATCGGATTCCCGGGCACGGAAACGGTCTCCAATGCCGAGCTGCTCGAGCTCGACTGCGACATCCTCATCCCCGCGGCGATCGAGAACCAGATCGGCGAGCACAACGCCCCACGCATCAAGGCGAAGATCGTGGCCGAGGCGGCGAACGGGCCGACCAGCCCCGAGGCCGACCGGATCCTCTTCAACAAGGGCGTGTTCCTCATCCCCGACATCCTGTGCAACGCCGGGGGCGTCACGGTCTCGTACTTCGAGTGGGTGCAGGACCTGCAGAACCTCTTCTGGCGCGAGGCCACGATCAACGCGCGGCTAAAGGAAGTCATGGTGAAGTCGTTCAACGACGTGCTCGAGATGCAGAAGAAGAACAAGGTCGACATGCGGACCGCGGCGTACATGGTGGCGGTCGCGCGCGTTGCGGAGGCCACGCTCACTCGCGGCATCTACCCCTAACGCGTCCGCGGCGCTGCCGCGGCTAGATAGGCCCCAGCTCTGGAGCTCGTCGCGCTCGACCTCGAGACAACCGGGTTCGACCCGGAGCTCGACCGCGTCATCGAGGTCGGTGCGGTGCGGGTACGTCTCGAGGAGGACGGCTCCGCGACGCTGGGGGAGCGCCTCAGCGTGTTCATCGATCCCGGTGTGGGCGTCGGCCCCGCGATCACACGTCTGACTGGGATCCGTGACGAGGATCTCGTGGGCGCGCCGCCGCTCGAATCGATCGTCGCTCGCCTCGGGGCGTTCATCTCGGGCGCGCCGGTCGCCGGCCACAATGTCGGCTTCGACCTTGCCTTCCTCGAGCGGGCGTCGCTCGGCCCGTTCGAGCGGCTGGATACTGCGGAGCTCGCGTCGATCCTCATGCCGTCGGCTCCGACCTACGCGTTGCAGGCGCTCGCCGCTGACTTCGGCATACATCCGGCGTCCGCGCACCGCGCACTTGACGACGCCCTCACCTGCGCCGCGGTGCTCGCCCAGTTGGGGCGCCTGGCTCGCGGGCTGCCGCTCGCGGTGCTCGAGGAGATGCAGGCGTATGGGTCGCTTCTGGGATCGGCGTACGCGGCGTTCTTGGCCGGTGCGCTACGCGGCGCGGTGCGCGGGGCGTGGGAGCCGTCGCGTCTGGCTACGCCCCTCAGCGCGCGAGCGTCACCGCTGGCGGGAGCCGAGGTCACCGTCGACGCGGTGTTCGCATCCGACGGCCCGCTCGCGCGCCGTCTCGAGGGTTATGAGGACCGCCCGCAGCAGCGCGCGCTCGCCGAGGCCATCGAGGGCGCGTTCCGCGAGGGCGGCGCGCTGCTCGCCGAGGCCGGCACGGGAGTGGGGAAGTCGCTCGCGTACCTCGTGCCGGCGATCGGCCGCGCCGTCGGCGGCGAACGCGTGATCGTCAGCACGCACACCCTGCCGCTGCAGGACCAGCTGGTGCGCAAAGATCTGCCGGCCCTGCAGGCCGCGCTGCGGTCGACGGTCGAGATCGCGGTGCTCAAGGGCCGGTCCAACTACCTGTGCCCGCGCCGCTGGCAGTCGTTCCGCGGACTGGTCGCGACGCGCGACGAAGCGCGGCTCCTGCTCAAGACATTGGTCTGGCGCACCACCACGCAGACCGGAGATCGCGCGGAGCTCAACCTCCTTGGTGCGGAGAGCGATCTGTGGGGCCGTGTGTCCGCCGATGACGAGACCTGCGACGCGCGCCGATGCGCCCGCGTCGCAGGCGGCTGCTATCTGCAGCGTGCGCGCGAAGGGGCGGCGCGTGCGGGCATCGTCGTGACCAATCACGCACTGCTGCTTCAGGACGCCCGGATGGGCGGCGTGCTGCTGCCGGAGACCGACCATCTGGTCGTCGACGAGGCGCATCGGCTCGAAGATGTCGCGACCGATGCCTTCGGTGTCGCGCTCGAGGATCGCGCGATGCGGCGGGCGCTTGATCGGGTCTCGCAATCGCCGGCGGTCACCTCGGCACTGCGCGACGAGCGCGCCGTCACCGCCGAGGAGCTGCGCCGCGAGATCGCGTCGGCGCACGAGCGCGGCGGCGAGGTCTTCGCCGCGCTCGCCGCGGTGCTCGAGCCGCTCGGTGCGACCGAGGACAAGCTGCGCGTCACGGCCGGCGTGCGCGCGAGCGACGAGCGGTGGCTGCCGGTGGAGCTCGCATCGGAGCGCCTGGGTGATGCGCTCGCGGGGATCTCCGTCGCAGCGGAGCGTCTTCGCTCGCAGACGACGGACGAGGACGAGGAGGCGGATCTGAAGTCCGCGCTCGGCGAGCTCGGCGCGGTACAGCTCGCGCTCTCGCGCGGCGTGCACAAGCCGCGTGGCGGCGACATCGTGTGGATCGAGCGCTCCTCCAGCGGCGCGGTGTCGCTGCGCGTCGCGCCGTCCTATCTCGGTGACGCGCTACGCCGAGGGCTCGTCGCGCCAAGACGCTCGGCGGTGTTCACCTCCGCGACGCTCGCGGTGGCAGGCTCGTTCGGCTTCGCGCTCGAGCGATTCGGCCTCACCGATATCGGCGACGCGCGCGCGTTCGGATCACCATTCCGCTACGACGAGCAGGCGATCCTCGTCGTCCCCGACGACGGCGCGCTGCCATCGGAGCCCGCCTTCGCGGAGGAGACCGCGCAGACGATCATCGACATCGGCCGCGCGCTCGATGGCCGCACGCTCGTCCTCTTCACCGCGCACGGCTCGATGCGCGACGTCGCCGCGCGCCTCGCTCCGCTGGAGGAGACCGGCATCGCCGTGCTCACGCAGGGCATCGACGGATCGCGCCGCGCGCTGCTCGAGCGCTTCGCCGCGGGTCGCGCGGTCCTTCTCGGAACCCAGTCGTTCTGGGAGGGCGTGGATCTGTCGGGCGATCTGCTGCGCTGTGTGGTGATCGCGCGTCTTCCGTTCGCGGTCCCCGACGACCCGCTCGTCCAAGGGCGGGCCGAGCGCTACGAGGATCCCTTCGCCGAATTCCAGGTCCCGCAGGCGGCGATCCGCCTGCGACAGGGCTTCGGCCGGCTCATCAGAACACGCACCGACCGCGGCGCGGTCGTGCTGCTCGATCGACGCGCGATCATGCGTGAGTACGGAGCGCGGATGCTGGCATCGCTCCCCGATGCGCGCCTGCACCGCGTCCCGCGCGA
>JBDTMY010000136.1:0-5912 GCA_039934015.1 Chloroflexota bacterium
GGCGCGAAGCTGCTCGTCGACGATCTCGGTCGCCTCACGGGCACCCTCGGTGGTGGCTGCGTCGAGGGCGACGCGTTCGAAGAAGCGAAGCGTGTTCTCGATACAGGCGACGTATCGCTGCGCGAATACGAGCTCACCGAGGATCTCGCGTGGGACACCGGCCTCGTATGCGGCGGAACGATGTGGATCTCCATCGAGCCCGGGGAGCGCGCGCTGCTTCTCGGCGGACGCGATCTGCTCGGCGACGTGCTCGCGGCCTCGTCCGGCGGAAAGCCCGTCGCGTTGGCGACGCTCCTGCGCCGCGAAGGCAAAGAGTTCCAGCCGAGCGGCAAGCTCTTCGTCGAGACCGATGGCTCGACCGGCGGATCGCTCGGCGACGGCACGCTGGACGCGCGCGCCACGGAAGCCGCGCTCGACGCGCTGCGACAGGCGACGCCACGCACGGTCGCGCTCGACGAATCGCACGAGCTCCTCATCGAGCCCATCGTCACGAAGCCGCGGCTTGTCATCGCGGGCGGCGGGCATGTCGGCCTCGCCATCGCGAAGATGGCCTCACAGCTCGAGTACGAAGTGACCGTGATCGACGATCGTCCCGAGTTCTCGTCACGCGAACGCTTCGGGCCGGGCATCGACGTGGTCCGCATGGACATGGCCGAGGCGCTGCGAACGATGCCGATCGGTTGGAACAGCTTCATCGTCATCGCGACGCGGGGCCACAAGCTGGACGCCCACTGTCTGCGGGAAGCCGTGAAGAAGGATGCCCGCTACGTCGGGCTGCTTGGCTCGAAGCGGAAGACGATCCTGATCGCCAAGATGCTGCGGGATGAAGGGATCTCCGAGGAGCGCATCCGCGCGGTGCATGCCCCGATCGGGCTCGACCTCGGTGGACGCACGCCCGCGGAGATCGCGCTTGCCGTTCTCGCGGAGCTGAGCATGGAGCGGCACGGTGGCTCCGGCCGGCCGCTGCGCCTCGCGGAAGATATCTACGAACGAGTGGTGGCCAAGCGAAGCTCCTGACCGCGGACATCGTCCGCAGCGAGCGGCTCGACCTCATCGTCATGCCGCTCCCGCTTCTCGACGCGTTCGTCGACGGCAATGGGGAGCGCGCACGCGAGCTCGCCGACTACTCGGTGCCCGGTGACTTCCCCGGCTCCGCTACCGAGGTGCTCGAGATACGCCGGATCCAGCTTGCGGCGGATCCCGAGCGGGCCCCGTGGTCGGTCCGCGCAATGGTGCGACGAGACGATCGCGTGATGATCGGCTTCGTGAACTTCCACGGACCGCCTGGCACCAACGACATCGAGGCGGCCGATGCGGCCGAGCTGGGATGGACGGTGTTCCCCGAGCATCGGCGCCAGGGATACGCGACCGAAACGGCTCGGCGGCTGATGGATTGGGCGCGCGCTGAGCACGGCGTGCGGCGCTTCATCTCGTCGACGACGCCCGACAACGTCCCGTCGCTACGCGTTCACGAGAAGCTGGGCTTCCACCGGACCGGTCGGATAGTCGACGGCGAGATCATCTTCGAGCTCGCCTCCTAGTCACGCCTCGGCGATCTCGTTCACGTCCTGCGGGTGCGGTGCCGTTCCCTCAGGCTTGTCGCTCGGTGCCGCGACCGATCCGCGGCGATGCGCGCTGATCCCGTCCTCTTGTTCTTCGTCGCGCTCATCCTCGAGTCGCTCGGCCTTGTGCTCGTCCACGTGCCACCTCCGGCCATACGAGCAAGCGCATGTGGCGTGCCACGCAAGAGAAAGGGCCGCGAAGGGAGCGCCGCCGTTCTTAGGGCTTGCCGAGGATCGTGGGCTTCGAGGGAAGCGCGAAGTCGGAGTCGGGGACCGTGGTCGACAGACTCGTCGCTTCCATGTCCAACGCCCCCTGCGTCGCGAACTTCTGCAGCAGCAGGATGCCCTGAGGGCTGTAGCAGAAGCGGCCCTCGCCCAGTGCGGCGATCTGGACGGTGGGCTTCACATCGAAGCACTGCGCTTGCTGCCCGGCGATCTGCCGCGTCTCCACCAGCGCGGCCGTGAATTGATCGGGGTGCTGGATGAGCGACTGCTGGTACAGCGCGGCGGGATTCTGCTGCAGGGCCGTATCGAGCCCGGTCATCCCGATGCACTGCGCGGTCTGGCCGGTGCCGCCGAAGCACATGAAGGTGCCGTCAGGCAGCGAGTAGATCGATATCGTCGCGTTCTGGCCGGAGACGGTGCTCGTGAAGTCGTAACGCGTCCGTGGCGGCTTGGAGTACCACGATTGCTCACCACCGCCGCCAATGCTCATCTTGTAGGTCACTTTGTATTCGCTCACTTTGGCTGAGCTGACGATCTGGCCGAACGCGCCACCGGCCGTTGCCGTGCCGGTCGCCACGGCCCCCGAAGCCACGGGCGCTTTGGTCGCGGTGCCGAGGGTCGCCGTAGAACCGGTGGGTGTCGCGCCGCCTCCGCAGGCCGTGGCCACGATCGCGGCCATGGATACGGCCACGAACAAGAGGACTGCTGAGCTTCCCCTCTTCACCACGCGGTCACCATAGGGCATCTCACACGGGGGAGCGTGTCAACGTTCTATACAGAAGGAATGACACATCCGACGACATTCGGCGAGCTGCTCGAGCAACACGAACGCGAGATCTTCGCTTACGCCCTGCGGCTCACCGGCGATCGCGACGAAGCGGATGACGTCTATCAGGACACGTTCCTCGCTGCCTTTCGCGCGTGGCCGCCACCGCGGCGTGGGACCGAGCGCGCGTGGCTGTACAGGATCGCGACGAACAAAGCGATCGATCGCGGCCGTCGTGCGAAGCGGTTCGTGCGCCTCGGGGATCTGCCGCTCGCGGCCCCCGAGCGAGACGGCGTGTCCCTCGCGGATCTTGCGACCGCGGTGAAGACGCTGCCCACAGGTCAGCGCGCGGCATTCGTGCTGCGCAAGGTCCAGGGGCTGTCGTATGCCGAGGTTTCGCACGCGCTCGAGTGCAGCGAAGAGGCGGCCCGGTCGCGGGTGGCCGAAGCGATGAAGAAAGTGAAGGAGGCGATGCGATGAGCGACCTTGAGCCGATCGTCGCTGATGCCCGCGAACGTCTGATGCGGCGCGCGCGGCGCGAAGGGCTGGAAACGGTGGGGTACCGGATCGTCGACTCGCCCCTTGGTCCGCTCTGGGTCGCCGTCGGGCCACGCGGACTGCTGAACATCCACTACGGCGCGGAGCCATCGCCGCTCGAGCTGCGCCGCATCGTCCGTGCCTACGGGCCGGGCGTCCTCCCCGATGCGCGGCGTGTCGACGACGTGGCCCGCGAGCTCGACCAGTATTTCAGCGGGAAGCGCCGCGAGTTCGACGTCGTCATCGACCTGTCGCCGCTGACTCCCTTCCAGCGCAAGGTCCTACGGGTCACGGCGCGCGTGCCGTACGGAGAGCTGACGACCTACGCCAAGGTGGCGCACACCACCGGCAACGATCGTGCGTACCGCGCCGCGGCGGGAGCGATCGGCGACAACCCGGTCCCGATCGTCGTGCCCTGCCACCGGGTCGTTGCGAGTGACGGGACCCTGGGCGGTTACGCCGGCGGTCTCGACGCGAAGCGGCGCCTGCTCACGCTGGAGCGCGGGGCCGCCGTGCCGCCCGGCGGCTGGCCACCCGCGCATCTGTCGCGGACGTAGCACCGCCGGCGCCCGCGTCCTCGCTAGCCTGTCTATCCAGGGCGGGGCCGTTCGTCGTACAGGTACGACGGCCAAAAGGGGAGGCAGCGATGTCCAAATACGCATTCCTGTTCATCGACGATGGCGTGGACTACCAGGGTGACCCCACGCCCGAGCAGCAGAAGACCTATGCCGACATCTTCAAGTGGTTCGAGACCAACGGCCCGAAGATCGTGGACGGCGGCGCGGAGCTTCAACCGACGCGAACCGCGACAACGATCCGGAGGGGTGCCGCCGACAAGGTCACCGTGATCGACGGCCCGTTCATCGAGTCCAAGGAGTCGGTCGGCGGGTTCTCGATCATCGAGGTACCGGACCGCGAGGCCGCGATCGCATTGGCCAAGACGTGGCCTGGCTACGGCATCGAGATCCGCGATGTCGTCGAGCAGCGCGAGCGGGCGGAGGTATAGCGATGCCGAAGTACATGCTCATGTTCGTCGGGAGCGACGACTGGTACGCCAAGCAGTCGAAGGAAGAGCTCGACAACGCGTACAAACCGATCATGGCGTGGTGGGACGACCTGTCGAAGACCGGCGTGATCAAGGGTGGCGAGGAGCTGGGGATGCAGCGCGACGCCACGACGGTGAAGCGCGTGAACGGGACGATGAAGGTCTTCGACGGACCGTTCATCGAGTCGAAGGAGACGGTCGGCGGATTCGCGCTGATCGAGGTCGCCGACCTCGACAAGGCGATCGCCATCGCCAAGAGCTGGCCGGGCGGGGACGTCGAAGTTCGTCCGATCGTGGACCACTCGAGCTGATCACGACCACGAGCGACGCGGTGGCCGCCGTTTTCCACGAAGAGGCCGGGCGGCTCACCGCGGCGCTCGTGAAGCGGCTTGGCGACTTCGACCTCGCGGAGGAGTGCGTTCAGGACGCACTGGTCGCCGCGCTCGAGCACTGGCCTCGGACCGGCATCCCCGACAACCCCGGGGCGTGGCTCATGACGACCGCGCACCGCAAGGGGATCGACCGGCTGCGACGGGAGACGCGCTACCGCGAAAAGGTCGCGCAGCTGGAGGAGACACCGATGACACAGGCGGGCTCCATGTCCGACGAGCGTCTCGAGCTGATCTTCACCTGCTGCCACCCCGCGCTGGCGCGCGAGGCGCAGCTGGCGCTCACGCTCCGTTCCGTCGCCGGTCTTACGACGGCTGAGATCGCTCGCGCGTTCCTCCAATCGGAATCGACGGTCGCGCAGCGTCTGGTGCGGGCGAAACGGAAGATCGTCGACGCGAAGATCCCCTTCCGCGTGCCCGAGGGACACGAGCTTCCGGACCGCGTCGGCGAGGTGCTCGCGGTCCTCTATCTGATGTTCAACGAGGGCTATCTCGCCACGGGGTCGCGCGGCGCCATGGATCGCGACCTCGCGGCCGAGGCCGAGTGGCTCACCTCGCTGCTCGCGCAGCTCATGCCCGACGAGCCGGAGGTGCTCGGCCTGCTGGCCCTGATGCGCTTCAACCGCGCGCGCGCGGACGCGCGCTTCGATGGCGGCGGCGAGATCGTGCTGCTCCGCGACCAGGACCGCTCGAAGTGGGATCGCAAGCTCATCGACGAGACACTCCTGCTCGTCGGGCGCTTCATGCGGATGCGGGGGCCCGGGCCGTACCAGCTTCAGGCGCTGATCGCGGGCGCGCACGCGGACGCGAAGAGCTGGGAGACGACGCGCTGGAACGAGATCGTCCGCTCGTACGACGCGCTCCTTGGCTTCTCGGATACGCCGGTCGTGCGTCTGAATCGCGCGATCGCGCTCTGGCATCTCGCAGGTCCCGCAACCGCGCTCGGTGAGATCGACGCGCTGGCGGCCGCACTCAGCGGCTACCACCTGTTCCACGCGACGCGCGCCGAGCTCCTACGCGCGCTTGGCCGGACGGCGGACGCGCGCGCGTCGGACGAGCGCGCGCTCGAGCTCACGGAGAATCCCGCCGAGCGGGCGCTCCTCGAGCGGCGTCTCGCGCGCCGTCCTCGGTAGGCTGTCCAGAATGACTTCGCCCGTTCGTCGTGCTCAGGTGCGGGTACTTCTCCACGGCGCGTACCGCGGGTTCGCCGGCGGAGCGCGCGATGTCACGCTCGAGGCCGCGACGCTGCGTGAGGCGCTCGAGGCCCTGGTCCGCGCGCATCCATCGCTCGCGGAGCGCCTGCGCGACGAGCACGGCCGGCTGCGCGCGCACCTCAGCCTGTTCGTGAATCAGGAGGATGCGCGCTTCCTGGGTGGCGAGGACGCTAC
>JBDTMY010000137.1:0-3131 GCA_039934015.1 Chloroflexota bacterium
CGGATCGCGCACATACCGGCGGCGGCCGGCGTGAAATCCGGAAGGTCGCGGATGATGTGGCCGAGCGAGGCGAGCCCGTCGCGCACCTCGCGGCTGATGCGGCCCTCGACCGTCAGGACACCCGGCTCGTAGGCGTGCGGGTGGAACGTCCACGGGAATGAGCGCGAGATCACGCGCGGCGCCTCGATCGCCGCCTGCAGATTCATGTCGAAGTCGACGACGTTGCACACCGTTTGCACCATGGCCTGGCACTGCGCGTCCTCGCCCGGGCAACCGAAGGGCATCAGCGCGCGGCCGTCCTTCATGAGCAGCGCCGGGTTCGGGGTCAGCCGCGGTCGCTTGCGCGGCGCGATGGCCGACGGATGGCCGGGCGTCGTCCACAGCTGCGCGCCGCGCGTGCTCACGATGATCCCGAGCCCCTCGACGAGCGGCGAGCCGAGACCCGGATCGGACGGCGTGGCGGAGAACGCGTTCCCGTCCGCGTCCATCGCGCAGCAGTACGAGGTGTCCGGCGCGCCGACGCCGCTGGCGGCGCGTGGAACGTAGCCGGGGGGTCCGGAGCGCCCTTCATACGGCCACGGATCGCCGGGCGCCGGGAGCTCGGCCCACGCGCGGTCAGCGCGGATGAGGTCGCGCCGCTCCTGCGCATAGCCCTTGTCGAGGAGCCCCCGGATCGGCACGTCGACCTGATCCGGGTCGCCGAAGAAGCCCTCGCGGTCGGCGGCGGCGAGCTTGAACGCCTCGGTGTACGTGTGCAGGAACGCGAGCGAGCCGGGACCCATCGACGCCACGTCGTAGGCCTCGAGAAGGTTCAGCGTCATCGGGACCAGCGGCCCCTGCGACCACGGTCCGCAGGCGTAGACGTCGATCCCGCGGTACGTCGTGTGCACCGGCGGGCCGACCGTGACGCGGTAGTCCGCAAGGTCGCGCGCGGTGACCATCCCGCCAAGGGCTTTCTGCGACCGCGCGATCCGATCCGCGAACTGGCCGGTGTAGATCGCGTCGCGCGCGGCCATGATCGCGCCGGAGCGCCCCAGCGCAGAGCTGGACCGCTCGATCTTGACGAGCGCCCGGAAGAGCGCAGCCAGATCGCTCTGTACGAGGATCTCGCCCGTGCTCGGTGCGCGTCCGCCGGGAAGGAACACCGCCGCGCTCGTCGGCCACCGACGCAGGCGCTCCTCGAGCATCGCGATCGCGCGCGCCAATCGTGGATAGACGGGGAAACCCTCGGCGAGCTCGATGTTCGGGGCGAGGATCTCCTCGAGCGTGAGCGTGCCGTGGCGCGCGAGGGCGGTCAGCCACGCATCGACGGCGGCCGGCGTCACCGAGCGCGGGACGCCGATCGGCATGTCGTCGCCGTGGCGACCGCGGTAGTCGTCGAGAGTGAAGCCCGCCGGCCAGCGGCCCAGGCCATCGATCGTCTCCGGTCCATCCATACCGGGACGGAACAGGATGATCGGCGCGACGCCTCCGAAGTCCGTCAGATGCCGCTCGAGGACATTCAGCGCGATACCGGCCGCCACGCCCGCGTCGATCGCGTTGCCGCCGCGTTCGAACATGCGGGCGCCGGCCTGCGACGCGAGGTAGTGACTCGAGCTGACCATCCAGCGCTTGCCGAGGACAGCGGGGCGGCCCTGGGTCACGCCGGTCGACGGGGCGGTGTTCTCCGCGGGCGGCTCGCGCATCGTGAGAACGATAGTGTTTCTCACGTGGTCCGGATCATCGCCTGGCGCGTCCCGCCCTATGACAACGGCTGCTACGTCATCGTCGACGCGCGGAAAGAAGCTGTCGTGATCGACCCGTCAATGGGCGAGCGCCAGGTGATCGATGCCGTTCGCGAGCAGGGGCTACGGCTCGTCGAGATCCTCAACACCCATGGACATCCGGATCACATCTTCGGGAACGCCGCCGTGAAGGCCGCGACGCGCGCACGACTCGCGATCCACCGTCTCGACGAATACCGGCTCGGGCCGCAGCGAACACCGACGCAGCTCGACGTGCCGCTGTGTTCGGCCGACGATCTCTTTGGCGATGGCCAGCTCACCTATCTCGACGACGTCGAGCTCACCGCGCTCCACACGCCGGGGCATACCGAAGGATCGACCTGCTTCTATCTGAGACGCGAGGGCACGCTGTTCTCGGGCGATCTGCTCTTCAAGGGGAACATCGGGCGCACCGATCTGCCGGGCAGCGACCCCGCGGCGATGGCCGACAGCCTGTCTCGGATCGCATCGTCCCTGCCCGCGAGCACGCGTGTGTATCCGGGGCATGGAGACGAGACGACGCTGGGGGCCGAGATCGCGACGCTGCGCGCGCTGCGAGATGCCGGTCTTCTCGCCGGCCTGCAGCTGAGCTGACCGTCAGTCGGCGACGCCGACGATGTTGAAGCCGTTGTCGGCGAAGATGGTCGCCCCGGTCACGGAGCGCGACCACTCGGAGGCCAGGAAGACCGCGACGTTGCCGACCTCTTCCTGGTTGATGTTCCGCCGCAGCGGCGCCTTCGACTCCATGATGTCGCGCGCCGTCGAGATCCCCTTGACCGCGCTCGCGGAGAGGGTCTTCAGCGGCCCGGCCGAGATCACGTTCACGCGCACGTTCGACGGTCCCAGGTCCACCGCGAGATAGCGTACGCACGTCTCGAGCGCGGCCTTCGCGATCGCCATCGAGTTGTAGCTGGGCACGACGCGCTCGACCGCGTTGAAGGTCAGTGCCATCACGGCGCCACCGCCAGCCTTCGTGAACAGCGGCAGCGCGGCCCGCGACAGCGACACCAGCGTGTAGGCGCTCACGTCGACCGCCGTCAGCACGCCCTCGCGCGAGATCTCGTGGAAGCGGCCTCGCAGGTCCTCGACCGGAGCGAAGGCGATCGAATGCACGAGGATGTCGAGGCCGTTCCACCGGCGATCGACCTCCTTGATAAGGGCGGCGACATCGTCCGGCTTAGACGCATCGCAGGGCAGCACCGGCATGTCCTCGTGGTCCGGGAGCGTCTCGACGAGCTTGGTGACGTTGTCCTTGAAGCGGTCGCCGAGATAAGTGAACGCGAGACGGGCGCCCTCGCGCTGGAAGCACGTCGCGATCCCCCAGGCGATGCTCCGCTGATTTCCCACGCCCACGATCAGCGCGCGCTT
>JBDTMY010000138.1:0-3140 GCA_039934015.1 Chloroflexota bacterium
CCGATCGAGAAGATCCGCGCGGGCTACAAGAGCGACATCTACTTCGCGCGCACCAAGCTCATCCTCGAGCGCGACCAGCGGCACGACAGCGTCACGATGCAGATCTTCCAGAAGCATCCCGCTGCGGTCATCGTCGGCACCGATCAGGTCCTCGCGCTGCTGCACGTCGGTGCCGGACGCTACCGCGAGCGCGAGCGCGCGGAGCGGCTCTTCGCTCGCTACCTCGAGGCCGAGCGCCGTCTGTACGCCAGGTGGCTCGCTCTTCCACGGCAGACGTGGCAGGACTACGAGCCGAGCGCGCGCGAGGTGTTCGAGATCGCGCACGAGCTCGCGACGCTGTGGGAGCCGGGCTGGCAGGACCTGACGGTCCGCTCGCTGTACGACGGCGAGATCGCGCAGCCCGGCGAGCCGGTGATGCACATCGACGGCGAGTACGCGTCGTTCGCGCACCTCGAGACGCTGTACCTCGGCGCGCTGGCCGAGGGCTCCCGGGTCGCGACGAACACGCGTGAGGTCGTCACGGCCGCGAACGGCAAGCCGGTGATCATGTTCGGCGCACGTCACGAGGGGCACGAGGCGCAGGCAGGATCGGGCTACGGCGCCTACGTCGGCGGCGCAACGGCGGTCTCGACCGACGAGCAGGGCGAGTGGTGGGGATCGAAGGGTCTCGGCACCGTGCCGCATGCGCTGATCGCCGCCTACGCGGGCGACACCACGGTGGCGACGCTGAAGTTCGACGAGTACATCAACCGCGCGACCGACGGCGTCGGACATCTCACTGCGCAGGGAACGCCCGAGGGGCACGTCAACGTCACCGCGCTCGTCGACTTTCGCAACGACGTCGTCAACACCTCGCTCGGCGTCGCGCATGCGCTCGGTCAGCGCCTGTGGGGAGTGCGGGTGGACACGAGCGAATCGCTGGTCGACCTCTCGATCGTCCGCGAGCTACAGGAGAAGGATGGTGTCGCGGGCAACAGCGACGTGCGGGGCGTCACGCCGCGCCTGATCGAGCTGCTCCGCGCGGCGCTCGACGACGCGGGGTACCGGCACGTGCGGATCGTCGCCTCAGGTGGATTCGACGCGCAGAAGATCCGGCGCTTCGAGGACCTCGGCGTGCCCGTTGACGTCTACGGCGTCGGTTCGGCGCTGGTCCACGGCGGCGGCTTCGATCACACCGCGGACATCGTCCGCGTGAACGGCAAGGATCTCGCGAAGACCGGCCGGCGCTACATCCCCTCGGATCGGCTTCATCCGGTGGACTGGAAGGCGCTGGTGGACGAAGCCGATTGGGTCTCGCAGACCTCCTGATCCTCATCGCCGGGCTGGCGGTGGCCGGTCTGGCGAAAGGGCTCGCGGGAATGGGACTGCCGCTCATCGCGACGCCGATCCTGGCCGGCGTGTTCGGTCCGCGACTCGCGGTCGCCATCGTGACGATCCCGATCCTCGTGTCGAACTCGCTGCTGCTCATCCAGGGCTTTCGCAAGCGCGAGCTGCTGCGCGGGATCGCCCCGCTCTTCGTGGCCTCGGCCATCGGGACCGCGATCGGCACGCTGCTGCTGGCCAGCCTCGATCAGCGCACGTTCGCCATCCTCATCACGGTCATCGTCGTCATATTCCTCGCGCGCGGCGACCGCCTGCTCGGCGAGGATCCCGCCGCGCTGCGGGCGCGCATCCTCGGACCGGCGATCTGCTTCGTCGGAGGGCTACTTCAGGGGACAACGTCGATCGCCAGTCCGCTCGTCGGCTCCTACTTCCACACCCGGCGCCTCAGCCCGGCGGACTTCGTCTTCACAGTCGCGGCGATCTTCGAGGTGAACGCGATCGTGCAGGTGATCGGCTACTCGGCGCAGGGCCTCTTCACGCCGGAGGTCGTCGCGCTCGGGCTGCTCGGACTGGTACCGACGCTGCTCGCGCTCGCGGCAGGCATCGCGCTGCGCGGCCGACTCGACCCGCAGCGCTTCCGGCAATTCATCGTCGTGCTGATCGTGCTGTCGGTCACGAATCTGTTGTGGCGGACCTTCGCCCCCTAACCCGCGAGCGCGTCGGACGCGATCTTCAGCGCGAAGCCGATCAAAATCACGGCGCTCACGATCGTGGTGACGAGCTCGAGCCGTGGCGAGAACCGACCGTGCAGCGCAGCTCCAAGGGCGGCGAGCAGCGTCTGCCACGAAAGCGACGCGAGCGAGGCGCCCACGGCGAACGCGATGCGCGACGCCGCGTCCTCCGCGATCTGCGGAAGGCCGATGGCGATCGTGACGAAGTACGCGACGGTGGCTGGGTTGAGCAGCGTGAGGCCGACGAACAGGAGATAAGTGCGGAACGCTGACCGCGTCCCGGCCGGCGCGAGTCCCGGCCCACCGCGACCGAGACGCATGAGCCCGCGGACGGCGAGGTAGACGAGCACCGCGGCGGCGGCGAGCCGCAGCGCGACCAGGACCGAGGCCAGCGCGCTCGCGATCGCGCTGCCGACCGCGACCGCCGCCACCGCGAAGATCAGATCGACCGTGGCGGTACCGGCGCCGGCTGACGCCGCGACGACGAAGCCGCGGCGCATGCCGGTCCGGATGATGAGGACCGCGATGGGTCCCACCGGTATGGCGATGCCGTAGCCCGCGGCCGCGCCGATGAGGAAGGCCGAGAGCATCGCGGCAGCATCGCATGGACCGCGGCCTAGCATTCAAGCGATGGAAGTAGCCCCCGACGTGCACGCCATTCGGCTCATCGGCGTGAACGCGTTCCTCATCGTCGGCGACGAGCTCACGCTGGTCGACGCGGGTCACCGGGGATCGGGCGTCATGTTGCGTCGCCAGCTGGCGGCGCTCGGGCTCCAGATAAGCGACATCCGACGCATCGTCTGCACGCACGGCCATCCTGACCACATCGGCGGCGTGCATGAGATCGCGCGAGCCTCCGGCGCGCAGGTCCTCATGCATCCAGCGGACATGGAGCGGCTGCGCATCCGGTTCCGCGAGGTGATCAGCGGACGGCCCGCCCCCGGAGCCATCATCGCCTACCTGACGCAGGCGCCTGCCGACGTCACCGGCGCGCAGGACGGAGACGAGCTGCCCGTGCTCGGCGGGCTTCACGTGCTGCACACGCCCGGTCACACACCCGGAAGCATCTGTTTGTATTCGCCGACA
>JBDTMY010000139.1:0-4876 GCA_039934015.1 Chloroflexota bacterium
AGCCCAAGGTCGGCAGACGCCTCATCGATCTGATCCGAACTGGCAACCAGTACGTGGCGGCCATCGTCAGTAACGACCAGCTCAACGCCCGCGTTGCCATTAGAGAGGTCCTGCAGAGCGTTGAGAACTCCAGCCGGATCTCCTTCCCGGGCCATCACCGCCCGGCCGAGACGAAGGAGCGCGCTTACATCAAGGGCAACTTCTTCCGCTTCGGGCGAGACGCGGATGAGGACGGCGACGACGACACGGACGAGACCGAGGAAGAGACCGACGGCGGCGCGGGCGGCGCCGAGGTCCTCGAAGAGTCCGACGGGGTCGAAGAGCCTCTGGTGGTGGATACCGGCGACGACGACGCGGAGGAAGAAGAAGAGGAGTAAGCCACATGCGTCGAGCAGGGCGGGGAGCGATAACAGCGATCCTCGTCCTCCTGGCCGCGGCCTGCTCCACACCCGTTCCGGATAAGACCCGTCCCATCCCCGGCGACGTACCCGACGCGCGACCCATCGCCACCGCCGCAGCGAACATCCTCCTGACCTTCTCCGTCTATGACTACGCCCTCATCGGCGCACTCAACGGCGAGAAGGTGCGCGCGGTCAGCGCCGATCGCTTCGCGACGATCGCGCACGCGCAGGCCGGTCTTGTCAAAGCCAACACGACGAAGGTCGTCGCGCTGAGCGTCGACAGCGCCGGTCCGGTACGCGATCGGCTCGTCGCGCTCGCGGATGGACTCACCGATCTGTCGCGCGACGCCGTGGCCTACGCCGACGCCGGCGATCCCGCGGCGCTTTCGCGCATCCTCCTCGGCGTCGATCGTGGGTGGGCCAGCCTGCGCGAGCTCGCCTCGGTCCTGCCCGCGGACGCGACGCTCAAGGCGGCGATAGATCGCGGCATGTCGATCAAGTCCGCGGCGTCGTCGAAGCAGCTGTTCACGCTTACGGTCGGTCCGTACGGCACGGCGGCCGAGGCCGCAGACGCCGCGAAGAAGATCGGCGCGAACGCCACCGCGGCGAAAGAGAGTCCGTTCGCGGTCCGCGTCGGTCCGTACGCCGACCGCTCGGCAGCGGACAAGGCGGCGGTCGCGCTGGCGTCGCAGAAGATCACGTCGATCGTGAGCGAGGACACGGCGTACACGTTCGCTCGAAGCGGCGCGGTGCCGGATGCCGAGCTGTGGCGCGAGCCGGAGCGCTTCATCGATGTGCGCTCGCAAGCGCGCAAGATCGCGCTCTCGAAAGACGCGGCGCTCGTCGCGACCGGTACTGACGACGGCTTCCTCACGCTGCACACGCGTGACGGCGTGCTGCTGGCGCTGCCGAAGTTCAATGCCGGCGTGAATCAGCTCGCGTTCACCGATAGCGCGAAGTTCCTCATCGGTGGCGGCCAGGTGCTTGCGAACTGGTCCGTCGCGAGTCCGAACGACAGCGTGGGCACGCCGGTCCGTCTGAGCGGCGCGGCGCAGTCGCTCGTGTACGTGCCCGGCGTGGACGTGTTCGCGGTGTCTTCGGGCGGCGACGACGGTGGCGTCATCGGCGGGCGGACGCCCGACGGGCAGCCCCTCGCGGCGCCCTTTCCGATCTCGCTCGGGTCCGCGGGCGGGCTCCTTGCGGCCAGCGACAACGGCGATCTCTTCATCGCCTGGCAGACCGCGGGGGGCTACGAGATCCGCATGTTCCGACCTGGCGTGGAGCGGTCGACGAAGGGCGTGCTGCGAGTGCCCGGCATCGGTAGGGCCTTCGCGATCGATCCATCCGGGACTTACGGCGCGGTGGTGACGGATCAGGGCACCTTCCGCTTCCAGCTGACGGCGGCCGACCCGACGAAGAGCATCACCAAGCTCACCACCACCGTCCGCGACGTCGAATTCGCGCGCGACGGAACGCTGTACCTCCTCGACGCGCAGCGCGTCGTCGCGATCGGTGGCGAAGGCGCGGTCCGTTGGACGACGCCGGTCGTCGATGGCCGGCGCCTCGCGGTCGGGCTGCGCGCGGTCGTGCTCGACGGCACCGACCGTCTTGTCGCCTTCGACCCCAACACCGGCGCGATCGACGAGCTTGCCGCCGTTGGACAGATCCAGGACCTCGTCGTGTCCCGCGACGGTCGCTGGGTGGGTCTTATCGCCGAGGCACGGAGGGCCGTACTCTTCAGGCTGCCATGAGCACCATGCGAGAGCGGATCCTCTCATTCACTCCCATCGAGACGGTCCCGCTCCCGCGACCACTGAATCGCTTTGGCACCGCGTTCCCCATCGCCCTCGCCAGCGTGTATGCGACCGCCTATACGCCGCGTCGCGGCGTCGTGCTCGATCCACTCGCGCATCCGTGGTCAGCGGCGGACGCCGTCGAATCCGCGGATCGACGGGGGCTCGCGAAATCGCGCGAGCCGATCGGTGAATGGGCCCGCGCCGTCGTCGCGCTCGCGCCATCGGCCGAGGCGGTGCTCGCCGCGTTCGAGCGTGTCGCCGACAGCGTGCTGGTCGGCACGCCGCACCGCGTCGCCATGCGCGAGCTGTATGGCTCGCACTGCGCGACGTGTCACGGACCGGTCGTGGCCGAGGCATTCCTCTGGGAGCGCGACGCGCCGGTGCCCGCGAAGAAGGCCTTCCGCTGCGGTGTCTGCGCACGCGAGGGCCGCGCCCTTCTGATCGAAGGCGTCGACACCGAAGACGAGGAGCGCACCCGCCGGCTCGAGCCACGGGGGATGGCGTACTGGCAATTCGTCGAGCGTTTCGGCGCGGATCCGGCTGCTCAGGCGCTGGGTGAGACCGTCGCGGCCCTTTACACGCCCCGCAACATCACGGCGCTGATGGCGACGCTGCGCGCGGTCGAGACGTCCGTCTCGGATACCGCCGCGCAGGGCCTGCTCAAGCTCTGCCTGCTCGAGTCGATCGTTGCCGGCAGCCGGCTGAACGCCGTCGCCGGCCACGGCGCGCCGCTGCGCATCGACAAGGGGCGCGCACGCCGCGGGCACGCGTCGCAGACGCGCGAGGTGAACATCTGGCTCGAGTACGAGCGCGCCGTGCGCGAGCTCGTCGCGTGGCTCGCGCAGCACGAGCACCGCACGCCGGCGGCGCGCGGTGGCCTCCTGCTCGACGCCGGTGACGCAGATCTCGTCATGTGCCAGGCGCCGGTCGAAGACACGCTCGGAGGATGGAGCACGGTCGCGAGCGCGCTGCTGCTCGGCGCGAAGACGCTGCGTCCGATGGATACCGGCGAAGGCCGGCTCGCCGCGCGCGAGCGCATGCTGCGGACGCTGCGTGGCGCGCTCATCGAGGCGCACCGCGTGTCGCGCCCCGAGGCGGCCGCGGTCGTGTACGTGCCGCATGCCGACGCGGCGACGATCGCCGCGTGCGTCCTCGCCGGCGCGGGCAGCGGTTACCGCCTGCGCGCGATCCTCTATCAGCGCGACGCGCACGCGGGTGCGTACGGCTCGCCGGCCGCGGCGGTGTGCGACTTCGACCGCGACGTGCCGCTCCTGCGCGACCAGACCGCGGCGGACGCCACGCTCATCGAGGACGCGATCCGCGCGGGCGTGCGCGACGCGGTGCTGGCCCGTGGGGAGCCCGTGCGCGAGGACGTTGCCGCCGTCGCGGCACTGCAGTCACTCGCCGCGAAGGGGCTGCTCGTTCCGATCGCGCTCGCACGAGCCGGCGGCGTGTCGGAGCTTGAGCTCTTCCTCGACCATTTCAAGTCCGCCCTGGCCGACGGACGGCGTACCGGAATCACGCGCGTGCCGCTGAGCGAAGATGCCGACGACGTCGCCTACGCCATCACCGAGGCGCCCGACGCAACACCGCTCGGGGACCGCGTCGAGTGGGCGGTGTGGGGGCTCCTCTCGTCCGCGCACGAGGTCGACACGCGTTCGCTGCTGCGCCGGGTGTACGGACTGTTCCGCGGGATCGAGACGCCCGATCGCGAGCTGATCGAGCGCTGCGTCGCCGCGTATGCCACCCAGACCGACGAGGGTCGCTGGCGACTCCTCGAAAAGGACGCGCTGGTCGCGCGGCAGGCGTCGCAGGCGCAGGTCCTGGCCGAGCTGATCGACACCGGCCACCGACTCGGATTCAAGGTGCACGTCGGCCGTGATGTCGAGCGGCGCGCGGTTCCGAGCTCGCACAGCGAGCGCGGACGTGTGATCGCGGATCTCGTTACCGAGTCCGAGCGCGCCAGCGGCGCGTCGCGTTTCGTGCGCGGCGCGTCGGAGGCGCTCGATTTCGTCGACTGCGTTTGGTACGACCGCGGCCACATGGTGTTCCTCTGGCAGGTCGACTGGACCGCCCGGATCCACCGCAGCGTCGTCGCCCTCGGCGAGGCGATCCCGGACGACGATCGGGTGTTCCGTTTTCTCGCCGTGGCCGACGAACGGACGGCCCTGGTGCACGAAAAGCTGCGCCGATCGCCCGCGCTGGCGGAGGTCGTTCGACGCCGAGGCTGGCGATTCGTAAAGTGGGACCCACTCCGCCGTTGGCTGGGAGACGCGCAGGCCGGGCTTGACGGGCTCGAAGGGGTCGTTGGCCTCGAACCTGCCGTGGAACAATCAGGCCAGCAGCTCGCGTTCAGGTGGTAGTAGCACTAACAAAGGAGACCGCACTAATGGGAAAGCCACAGGTCGTCACCGACCAGAGTTTCGAGCAGGAGGTCCTGAAGTCGGATACCCCCGTGCTCGTCGATTTCTGGGCGACGTGGTGCGGTCCGTGCCGGATGGTCGGGCCGGTCCTCGAGGAGGTCGCCAGCGAGCAGGGCGACAAGATCCGTGTCGTGAAGCTCGACGTCGATGCCAATCCGATCACCGCAGGGCGCTTTGGCGTCCGCGCGATCCCGACCATGATCGTGTTCAAGAACGGCCGCGAGGCCGACCGCATCGTCGGATACCACCCGAAGCC
>JBDTMY010000140.1:0-10065 GCA_039934015.1 Chloroflexota bacterium
TCTCCGGCGCCGCGCGTCATGCTTGCATCCGTGAAGCGCGTCCTCTTTCTTTGCGCGCACAACTCGGCCCGTTCTCAGATGGCCGAGGGATTTCTGCGCACGTTCGCCGCGGAACGTTTCGAGGTCCAAAGCGCCGGCACCCGCGCGACGCGCATACATCCCCTTGCGATCGCGGTGATGCGCGAGCTCGACGTCGACATCTCAGGACAGACGAGCAAGTCCGTCGACGACGTCGGCGAAGGTTGGGATGTCGTCGTCACCGTCTGCGACGCCAGCTGTCCGGTCCCGCCACGCAGCGGGCTGAAGCTCCGCTGGAAGCTCCCCGACCCTTCCGCTGCGCGCGGGACCGAGGCCCAGCGCCGCGAGGTCTTCCGTGGTGTGCGGGACTCGATCCGCACACGCGTCCGCCTGCTCGCTGATCGTCTGTGACGACCGAGTGGCACACGCTCTGCTCGCTTTGATCTCCAGCGTCCGCAACGGACGACTAGCGGGAGGACCTCCCTAAATGCAGGAGCCCGGACTACCTCCTCGACCCGGCGAGCCCGTCCCTGGTGATGTCGGAAAGAAGGGCGGCGAAGAGCCGGCCACTCCGCGTGGCGGACCGACGGAAACACCAAAAAGGCCCGGCGTGGACAAAGGTCCCATCGAGCAGCAACCGACGATCTAGCGTCCATTGATCAGGCCGCTGCCGTCGAGCAGCGTGGCGAACATCACGAGGATCGCGTACCCGGCCACGACCGCCGTAACGATGAGCGCTGCGCCATCCCGAGGCTCAGGAGCGTGGTCTGTCGGGTCGCTGTCCTCGCGTCTAGCTCCTTCTCGAGGACGCGATAGGCCACGCTTGCGATCTGCACCGCCGAGCGCGCCAGGATGAAGACGCCGCCCGCGATCCCGACCCCGATCGCCAGCCACACGAGGATCGCCCCTTCGATGCTGGTCACGCCTTACGCGCTCCGGCGAGCCAGCGCTGGAAGGTGGTCAGCGAGAAGTAGTCGTCGTCGGTCGGCCAATCCGGTTCGCGCGTCAGATCGATCGTCGGTGCGGACCCATCAAGCAGCGGTGCGAAATGCGCGCGGATCGGGGGCGGGAGCTCGGCGGCGTCGCGGAAGTTCGTCGGGATGTCGGCGAAGTACTCGACGGGGTTGGCGTGATCGCCCTGCCGCAGGAACGATCCGATCACCCAATCCCGGTACCGCGGGAACTGTGCAAGCTGCGATCGACTGTCGCGCACGGCGCGGCGTAGGTATGCGAAGTTGCGATCCTCGTCCCGGCGATACACGGGATGGTTCCAGCACACGAAGTGGAACAGCTCGTGGCACGCGGAGAGCTCGACCTGCCGCAGTCCCTCGTAGGTCTCGACACCCGCTGCGAGCTCGACCTCGTTGCGATCCGGGTAGAACCCGCCCCCGGCCCGCGCGTTCGTGCGGATGATCCGGCAGCGCCGGCCGAGTGCCCGCACGTCGTCGGGGAATCCCTGGAGGGCGCGCTCCACCAGGAGCTCCCCGGGCGTCACGTACAGGTAGGTCTGGCGCCGCCAAAGCGATCGCCTGAGGTCCGGCAACCGACCGCCGGCAAGGCGCTCTACGGCCGAGAGCATGGCGCGGCGGTATCGGATCACGAGCCAAGTATCCGGGGAGCAGAACAGGAGTTCCGCCGGGGGTGTTAATAGGAGTGACGTGTACCGCGCCGATGCCCCCGGTCGTGTGAATCTGATCGGCGAGCACACGGACTACAACGAAGGTCTGGTCCTTCCCACCGCGACCCCCCAACGCACCGTCGTTGAGCTGTCCCCGCGCGAGGACCGCGTCGTGCGCGTCGAGAGCGAGGGGTACATGCCGATCGCCTACCGCCTTGGCGACGAGCGGCACTCGGGCGACTGGGGCGACTACGTCCGCGGCGTGACCTGGGTGCTCGCGAAGGCAGGGCACGCGATCCGCGGCTTCGACGCCGGTATCGCGTCGAGGGTGCCACCCGGCGCCGGTCTGTCGTCGAGCGCCGCGCTCGAGGTCGCCTTGCTTCGCGCACTGCGCGACGCGTTCTCGTTGACGCTTGATGACCGCGCGCTCGCGTATGCGGCGCACAAGGCCGAGCGCGATGTCGTCGGCGCGCGTGTCGGCACGATGGACCAGCTCGCCGCGAGCCTCGCGAAGACCGGCGAGGCGTTGCTCATCGACATGCGCAAGAGCCAGATCGATCACGTGCCGATCCCCGACGGCGTCGAGCTCGTGGTCGTCGACTCCGGCATCGTGCACGACAACGCGAAGCAGGGCGCGTACAACGAGCGGCGCGCTCAGTGCGACGAGGCCGCCCGCCTTCTCGGGATCGCGTCGCTGCGCGACGCCACAATCGGCGACGTCGAGCGCCTCGCCCCGCAGAACGCCACGCTCGCGCGGCGCGTGCGCCATGTCGTGACCGAGAACGAGCGCGTGCGTGCGTTCGTGGTGGCGCTCCGCGCTCTCGATCTCGCGCGCTGCGGCGCGCTCGTCGACGCGTCGCACGCGTCCCTCCGCGAGGACTTCGACGTGTCGACCCCGGAGCTCGATGCGCTCGCGGACGCACTCCGTTCACAGCGCGGGGTCCGTGGCGCGCGCCTGGTCGGCGCCGGCTTCGGCGGATCGGTCCTCGCGCTGGCCGACGCGGGGACCGCGGCGCACGCCGCGCGCGCGGCGGCGGACCAATACCGGTCGCGTACCGGCCGCACCGGTCACGTGGTGATGCCGGTCTAGCGTTCAGCCCGCGCATACTCGGACCCTTGCATCTTCCGCCGTCCGCCGACGCGCCACGCATCTTCACCGGCATCGCGCGGTCATACGACCGTGTCGGCGCGTTGTTCTCCTTTGGTCAGGACCCACGCTGGCGTCATGCGCTGGTCGACGCTGTCGGAGCCGCAGCGGACGACGTCGTGCTCGACGTCGCGACGGGCACCGGGCTCGTCGCGGTCGAGCTCGCACGGCGCTACGGCTGTCGAGTCGTTGGTCTGGATCGCAGCGCCGACATGCTCACCGAGGCTTCGCGTCGGAACGGGCTCACCGCGGGGCTCGTGAACGCGCGCGCCGAGCGGCTTCCGTTCGCCGACGAGTCGTTCGATCACGTCACCTTCACGTATCTGCTGCGCTACGTCGACGATCCCGCGGGAACCGTGACCGAGCTGTCGCGGGTGCTGAAGCCGGGCGGCCGTCTCGCGGCGCTCGAGTTCGGGGTGCCCTCCTCACCGCTCGCCTTCGGGCTGTGGCGTTTCTACACGCGGGTGCTCATGCCGGTCGGAGGCGTGCTGATCTCGCGGAAGTGGCGCGAGGTGAACGCATTCCTCGGTCCAAGCATCGAACGCTTCTATCGGGCGCACCCACAGCGCGAGGTCGAACGCTACTGGCGCGAAGCGGGGCTGGCCGAGGTGCGTTCGCGCCACATGAGCCTGGGCGGCGGGATCGTCATGAGCGCGACGAAGCGGGACGCGCCGTCCGCCGCGAGCGACGCGCGGCTCGGCGCGGCGTTCTACGCACTGCGGCCGGGTGGCTGGCGCGACTACTGGACGCTGCTCCATCCGCCGTACACCGCGTGGCATCTGTCGTACGTGCTCCTTGGCGCGGCGCTCGCGCCCGCGCCCGATCCGCGGATCGTGCTCGGAGCGCTGCTCGCATTCGCGCTCGCCGTCGGCGTGGCCGCGCATTCGTTCGATGAGCTCCACGGGCGTCCGCTCGGGACGCGCATCCCCGCACGGGTGCTCATCGCGCTCGGCGCAGTGGGTCTCGTCGGCGCGGCGGCGCTCGGCATCGCGGCGGTCGCGATGCTCGGTCCGGCGCTCGGCCTCTTCGTCGCCGCCGGCGTCGCGCTCGTCCTGCTCTATGCGTTCGAGGCGCCGCTGGTGCATTCGAACGTCGGGTTCGCCCTCGGGTGGGGCGCGTTTCCGGTCCTCACCGTCGCATATGCGACGGGTGCGCCTTGGCTCCCGGCGCTCGCCGTCGCGAGCGCGGCCGCGCTCCTAAGCCTTGCGCAGCGCATCCTCTCGTCGAGGGTGCGCGCGATCCGGCGACGCAGTCGATCCGTCCGCGGCGAGGTGACCTATCGCGATGGGTCGCGCGAGAGGCTCGACGCTGAGGGCCTGATCGAGGCGCCCGAGAGCGCGCTGCGGATCCTCTGGCTGGCGGTCGTCGCGCTGTCGGTGGGTCTCCTGCTCTCGCGCTACGTCTAGCGCGGCAGCTGCGCGAGGAACCGCTCCGCATTCCGGTACGCGATCGCCTCGGCCGCCTCGGTCGGGAGCTGCGCTAGCCAGCCGCGGATGCCGCGCACGATGTCCGCGTACGTATCCCAGCGCTCGTTCCCCGTGAACGTGCCGCCGGCGGTCCACGTGTCGGTCCCGATCATGAAACGGCCGCTGTGCCGCAGGAGCAGATCGCGCCAGCGTGGATCGAGCGTGCCGTTCGGCGCGACGTCGACGCGCAGCGAGAGCTCGACGGAGAGCCTGGGCCAACGGTCGAGCAGCGCGCCGATCTGCTCGGGGGTCGCGTCCACACCTCCGTGCGCCCAGAGCACGGTCGTGTCCGGCATGTAATTCAGCAGCTCGGCGACCGCGCGCGCGTCGGCGTGCGGCTGAAGGAACAGCTTCTCTCGCTCCGCGAGCGCGAGGAGGGCGCGGACGGTGGGCAGGCCCGTCTGTCCAGCGAGAAGGTGGAACTCGCCGAAGCCGCGGTGCACGCCGGCTCGATACACCGACTCGACGTAGGGGACGATGGACGGATCGCGAGCCCACGAGAACACGTCGGCCACGTTCCGATACGGCCCCAGCATCGGGATGACGCGGTCGCCTAGGACTGCGCGTAGCCGGAACGTGCCCTCATCCGGCGCGCTCGATACAAGACCGCTGCGCACTCCCGTCGAGTCGAGCATCTTGCCGACGGTCTCGGGCGGGTAGACGGACCAGGCGGGCGCGCTGTAGTGGAGGTGCGCGTCGAACAGCGGCATGAGGTCTGGCGTCGGTGACGGAGTGGGGGAAGGCGTCGAGGAGGGTGTCGGCGTCGGGGCGAGTGTCGGCGTTGCGGTCAGCGTCGGTGAGGGTGACGGCGCGAGCGCCAGTGGTGCGCAGGCACCGGCGATGAGGATCGCGAGGAGCAATCGTCTCACCGGCCTACCGTACCGCGCTGGTGCTGGCGTCGATATCGCCAGGATTCAGCTCTCTGGCGCGCCGTATGCCGTGTTCACTTCCGATGGAGGTGGCACATGCCACGTAGCGAAGGCGGGTCCACCACGGACCAGCCGACATCAGAGCAACCGACCGAGACCGAGCGAGTCATGGAACAGCGCCAAGGCGAACGCGGCGGCGTCAGCGGTGTCAGCGGGACGGGGAAGACCTACACGGTCAAGTCTGGAGACACCCTCTCTGACATCGCGCAGTCCGAGATGGGCGACGCGAACCGCTGGCGCGAGCTCTACGCCGCGAACAAGGACGCGGTAGGCGACAACCCGGACATGATCCATCCCGGGCTGGAGCTCACGATCCCGGCTTAAACACTCGCGTGCAGCGTGGCCGCGGCGGTCGGCCTACTTCTTCCGACCAGGCTTCGGCTTGGCTGGGTTGAGTTTCTTCCCGCCGCGGCCATAGCCGCCTCCGGGCGGGTTCGTGCCTCGACCGCTGCGCGACGGACTCGGCTTCTTGATCGGCATCTGTTTTCTCCTCTCGAGCAGTGCTCGGGAGATGGTACGCACCGCGAGTCCCGGCCCTCTGACAGACTGCGCGCCAATGCAAACGAACGACAGCGCGATCGGCCCGATCGCCATCCCGCCCGCGGGCCAGTCCGGGAAAGGCCACTTCACATTCGCCGGCGACGCTGGGCTCGTGAAGTATCAGTGGCCATACTTCGCGATCGCGGGCAAAGTCTCAGGCCCGACCGTGCTCGTCACAGCGGGGATCCATGCCGCCGAGTACACGGGGATCGAGGCGGCGATCCGTCTCGGACGCGACACGGCCGCGGACCACCTGCGCGGGATCCTGATCGTCCTTCCGCTCCTCAACCGACCCGGCTTCTACGAGCGCAGCGTCTACGTGAATCCCGAGGACGGCGATAACCTCAATCGGCTCTTCCCCGGCGACCCCAAGGGGAAGTGGGGTGAGCGCTTCGCGCATCGCCTCTTGACCGAGATCGTGACGCGGTGCGAGTACGCGATCGACCTTCACGCCGGAGATCTGATCGAGGACCTCACCCCGTTCGTCATCTACCGGGAAACGGGCGAGGGCGCCTTGGACGAGCGCATCCGGAAGATGGCGAACGCGTATGGGGCTCGCTACGCGGTGAAGAGCGCGCCAACGGGGGAACGGCCAGGGTCGCTCTACGCGCTCGCGGCGCTCAACGGCGTTGCTTCGATGGTCGCGGAGTCCGGCGGACGCGGGCTGCTCATCGAAGCGGACGTCGAACGTCACGTCCGCGGCGTGACGAACATCCTGCGCACCATCGGCGCCCTCGACGGCGCGCCCGAGCCCGTGGCAGCGCCGCGTGTCGTGAACAGCTTCGACTGGTTGCGCTCGCCGGAGGAAGGCATCTTCCGCTCGCGCGTGCGCGTCGCGCAGGAGGTCGCTGCCGGTGACGTGGTCGGCGAGCTGGTCGATCTGCTGGGCGAGCCGCTCGCCACCCTGAAGGCGCCCACCAGCGGCGTCGTGCTGTTCGTCGTGACGAGTCCGGCGATGAAGAAGGACGGGCTGCTTCTCGCGATCGGCGCGCTCTAGCGCGCAGGACTAGCACCGCCATAGTGCTTGGGACCGTCCTGCGTTCCGCGTACGGCGCTGGTTATTAAGAGGAGTGGAGGGGCTCGCCCACACGAGCCCCTCTAAACTCGATGAGTGGCCCGGATCACCGACCTCCTCGCGGCCGGGCAGACCTTTTCCTTCGAATTCTTCCCACCCAAGGATGACGACGAGCGGCGGCTGCTGACCCGGACGATCGCAGACCTCCAGCCACTACGACCATCCTTCGTCTCGGTCACGTACCGCGGTGGGCGCATCTCGCGCGAGCGGACGACCCGCGTCGTCATCGACCTCCTGAGGACCACAGACCTCACGCCGATGCCCCACCTGACCTGCGTCGCGCATCCGCGTTTCGAGCTCGGCGAGATCATCGGCGGCTTCCGCGCGGCAGGACTTGAGAATCTGCTCGCGCTCGGCGGCGACCCTCTTCCCACCGAGGAGTCGTACAAGGAGCTCGAGTACGCGTCTCAGCTCGTCGAGCTGGGACGCCGGCTGGGCTTCGAGTCGATCGGTGTCGCGGCGCACCCGGCCGGCCATCCACGCTCTCCGGACCTCGCCACGGATCGCCTGCAGCTGGCGTCCAAGATGCGCCTCGCCGACTTCGCGATCACGCAGTTCTTCTTCAAGGTCGAGGAGTACGTGCGCCTCCGGGACGAGATGGCCGCCCTCGGCGTCACCAAGCCGATCCTCGCCGGGATCATGCCGATCACCTCACTGGTCTCGGTGCAGCGGATGGCCCAGCTGTCCGGGTACGCGGTCCCCGACGACATCGTTCGCCGCATCGGGGCTGGGGGAGATGACCGCGACGAGATCCGGAAGCGCGGCATCGAGGTCGCGACGGAGCTGTGCCGCGACCTGCTCGACCTCGGCGTCCCGGGCCTTCACTTCTACACGCTCAATTTCTCCAAGGCCACGCGCGAGATCTACCAGAACCTGGGGCTCGTCACGCAGCACTAGGGCAAGGGCAGCGTTGCGCCGGGATTGATAGCGATCGGGCAACGCGCGTCAGTAGGCTCCCCGGGTGTATCGCTCTCGGCTGATAAGCATCGCGCTCGTCTCCGCCGCCGCGCTTTTGTTCCAGGTGGCGCAGACCCGGCTCTTCAGCGCCTCGTACGGCTACCACCTGACGTACCTCGTCATCAGCGTGTCGCTTCTCGGCGTCGGTAGTGGCGCGACGCTCAGCGGGATCTACGACCGGCGGCCGAAGCGGCCGGCGCTCTCGACGCTCGCGCTCGCCGCCTCCGCGAGTGCCGTCATCGCGCTGCTGCTGGAGACGCACATCGATCCAGGCTCGGCGCTGGCCGTCTCGATCCTCGTCGCATACGTCGCGGGCACCCTGCCGTTCGTGTTCGCGAGCTGGATCATCGTTCGCTGTCTACGAGAGGACGCTGCCCACGCGGGCATCCTCTATTCCGCGGATCTCGCCGGTGCGGCGGCGGGGAGCCTCCTCGCGTTCGCGGGTCTGCCGCTGCTCGGCGCGCCCGGCCTGTACGGCGTCTCCGCACTCCTGTCCGCCCTAGCGGCGGTGGCCTTCGCCGGACCGCATGTGCGGCCTTTCGTCGGGGTCGTCGCGGCGGCGGCGATGACGGTGGCGCTGACGCTCGCCGGCGATGCGATCGCGCCGCCGCAAAGCGGCCCGGCGAAGCGCCAGGTGTACGGCGACGACATCACGCACCTCGCGACGCGCTGGGATCCCCACGCCCGTGTGGATGTGATCCATTACGAAGGGGTTCCGACCGGCGCGATGTATCGCGACCTGATCGACCCCGGCTACACGGCCGTCCGGCCCGATGCGCACTTCATGCTCCTGGATCAGAGCGCGGCCACGCAGATCCTCGAAGGCTCGGCAGATATGAGCGTGCTGCGCGCGAGCATCCTCGCCGCCCCGTACGAGCTGTTGACGCGTCCACGCGTTCTCATCATCGGTCCCGGCGGTGGCATCGACATACAGAACGCGCTCGTCCACGGTGCTTCGCAGGTGGACGCCATCGAGGTGAATCGCGGTGTCGCGGGCTTGATGCGCGGCCCGCTCGCCGATTACAGCGGCCACGTGTATTCCGCACCTGGGGTCAACGTGGTCGAGGACGAGGCGCGCAGCTTCATCAGGCGTTCCCCGGATCGCTATGACCTGCTCCTCATGACCGTCGTCGACAGCTACGCGGCGCTCGCGAGTGGCGCGTACGCCCTATCGGAGAGCTACCTCTATACGGCCGAAGCCTTCGACGACTACCTGCGGCACGTGACCGATCGCGGCACGCTGGCGGTCGGGCGCTTCTACCGCGAGCCGCCGACCGAGATGCTCAACACCGCCGCGCTCGGCATCGACGCGCTGCGCCGGCGCGGCGTCAGTGACCCACTCCAGCACTTGATGGTCCTGCGCTACCTCGACTTCGGGATGCTCCTGGTGCGGCCCGAACCGTTCGACGCCGCGTCGACCGGCGCGATCCGCCGGTTCGCGGCCGAGCACTCGTTCACCGTTGCCTACGACCCGCTGGATCGCACCGGTCCGTTCGCCGCCGGCCTGCTCGGGACGCCCGTGCCGGCGCGGGACGACCGGCCCTTCTTCTTCGCGAATGATCCCGGAGCCGGTGTCCCGGTCGCGTACCTGATCCTCTTCGGCGCGCTCATCCCGGCGGCGGTCCTGTCGTGGGGGCTGCTCCTGCTCCCACTGCGAAAGGTCATGGGCCGAGCGCTCGTGGACGCCGTCGGCCGCCGCACCACCATCCAGTCTCTGGCGGTCGGCTTCGGCTTCATCGCCGCCGAGATCGTGCTGCTGCAGCGACTCACGCTCTATCTCGGTCAGCCGGCACTTGCCCTAGCCCTCGGGCTCGCCGCGCTCCTGGTCGGTGCTGCGGTCGGCTCGGCCGCCTCGGCGTCCGGCAGGTTCGGCGTGCGCCGCTCCGCGTTCGCAAGCGCGCTCATCCTCGTCACCGTGGTCCTCCTGATCGAGAGCCTGACCGCCGCGACGCTGTCGTGGCCGCTCTTGGCGCGCGCCGCGACCGCGACGCTCGTCTCGATGGCGATCGGGATCCCGCTGGGCTCCGTCTTTCCCACCGTGATCGCGTCGGCGGGCGCACACGATGAAGGCCTCGTTTCCTGGGCGTGGGCGGTGAACGGGGCCGCTTCGGTCGTCGGATCGATCCTCACCGTCGTCGCCGCCCTCGTTCTGGGGTTCACCGCGGTCGGATTCGTCGCCGCTGCGTGCTATCTCGTCGCGGCGGCCTCGGCGACCCGCGCGGGCGCATTGGCCGACGTGCACCCTCGCCGTGACACGCACACACGTCTTGCCTAGCCTGCGTGGATGCGAACCGCGCGCACGGTGACCTCGTCCT
>JBDTMY010000141.1:0-8706 GCA_039934015.1 Chloroflexota bacterium
GATCTCGCGGATAGGTCGGCCGCGGTCTTCACGGGCACGGTCCAGCGCGTCAGCGGTGCGCTGCCGTTCGGGATCAGCTGCTCTTCAGCCTCGCCCGTCACGATCGAGTTCGCGGTGGATACCGTGTACAAGGGCGAGGTCGCGCGCTCGACCATCGTGCGCAGCGTCGCGAGCGGTGCGAGCTGCGGCTTCGAGGTCAGGGTCGGGAAGCGCTACACGGTGTTCCCCTGGTCGATCGATGGAAAGCTTGATGCCGGTCTGTGCCGCGGCAATCTCGAAGGCGACATCGTCCCGGCGGACTACGGCCTCCCGGCGGGCCATCCGCCCAAGAATTAGCGGCTCAGCTCTCGAAGGACGAGCTGGCCGACCTAGCTGGCAAGGCGGTGAGGTGGAGGAACTGTGTCACTTGATCGATGCCGGCGACGAGGTAGCCGCAGAAAAACAAGTAGGCACTCGTCCCCGGCCTATCCTGCCACCAGTGACGTCCGCCAAGCCCGTCCGCGCGATCGAGCACTACGACAACGGCAACGTTCGCTACCGCGGCTCCAACCTCGACGACAAGATGCACGGCCCGTGGAAGTTCTATCGACGCGACGGCAGCCTCATGCGGAGCGGCTCGTTCGAGCGCGGTAAGCAGGTCGGTGTCTGGCGCACGTTCGACAGGAACGGCCAGGTCGTGAAGGAGACGGACTTCCAAAGAGGTCAAAAAGGGCGACCTGCGTTGCCGAAAGTCAGAGGCGGCTGATCTACATTCAGCGCGCGCGCAAGACCAGTTTCCCTGCGAGCGGGCCGATGCGACCGCGTGAGAGCGCCATCGGTTTGTAGTCGCCGTTCGCCCACAGCTGCGTTTGATCGCCCCAGTGCGGCGAGAACGGTTGGCCGCTCTGCCCGGTCGGGATGATGGAGAGCGACGCGTCAACGTCCGCGAGGTCGACGATCTGACGCTCCGACGCATGGCTGCGCAGGTTGAACGGGCGCATCAGTGAGTACGCGCCGTTGTTGGGCGAGTACCCGTCACCGGGTCGGCGCACCGGCCCGATCGTCAGGATGCGGTCGAGCGGCTTCGCCGCCGAGAGCGGGTGCTCGAACAAGACGGTGTGGAGGTCGCCCCAGCGCCACAGCGTGGGGTCCGGACCGAGCCGCTTCGCGACATCGCGCACGGCGTCCTCGAGCGCCTGCGATGCGACGCGGTCGCGATCGCCCGGCGCACCGGTCGCGAGGTCGGCGAACCAGGTGCTCGACGGCGAGCCGATGAGGTCATAGAGCGCGAACGTCGGGCGGCCATCGGTGAGGTACTGCTCGTAGAGCGTGGGCCCGAGCTTGTCGCGGAACGTCCGCTCGCACATCCGCACCAGCCACGCCTCATACACCGCCGCAGCCGCGGAATCCACGCCGAGCGCGCCGTCCCACTCGCGCAGCAGGCGCTGGCCCTCGGCGGCGAGCGGGCTTCCCGCGCGCGCGGAGAGGATCGTCGCGCGGAAGCGCTGCACCGGCAGCGAGGTGATGTCCGTCTGCAGTGAGCGGAAGCGCGCGACGTCGGCCCCGGTGATGCTCGCGAGCGCAGAGCGTAGGAACGCATAGCGGAAGCCGGGATCCCACTCCCCCTCCCAACCCGTTTCGGTGGCGCGGTCGACCGGACGGTTGTTCGCGTTGAGCACCACGCCGCCGGGCGGGTCGAACAGGAAGGGGTTGCTGTCGGCCGGTCGCAGGCCACGCCACTCGTACTCGCCGCTCCAGCCAGGGACCGGCAGGCGGCCGTCGCCGGCTCTCCGATCGGGGAGACGGCCGACGAGCTGGTAGCCGATGTGCCCATCGACGTCCGCGTAGCACGCGGACAGCGACGCCCCGACGAAGAGGGCGGCCGCGGCGCGGAACTCGGTGAAGCTGCGCGCGCGGCCCATGCCGAACACGGCCTCGATCGTTCGCGTGCCCTCGAGCGCGCTCCAGCGCAGCGCGAGCTGCGCTTTCTGCTCCTTGAGCACCGGGGTGAGGATCGGCCCGTGACGCGTGATCGCGACGTCGACGACGACCGGATCGGCGCGGCCCTTGACCTCGATGACCTCGCGCGTGAAGGTCGCGGTCTCCATCCGGCCCTCGAACTCGTAGCGGCGCAGATCGACGGGATCCTGGCGCTCGACGAAGAGGTCCTGCGTGTCGGCGTACGCGTAGGTGAAGCTCCACGCGATCCGGTCGTTGTGGCCGATGACGACACCGGGCACACCCGGGATCGAGAACCCGATGAGATGCATGTCTTGAGCGTCGAGCGCGAGCTCGTACCAGATGCTCGGGTTGCGCACCGGCAGATGCGGATCGCCGGCCAGGAGCGGCTTTCCGCTCGCCGTTCGTGCCCCGCTGAGCGCCCAGCAGTTCGAGCCGAGTCCCTGCCCCGCGCCGCCGAGCACGCTCGCGAGCGCGGCCGGTCCGTCTCCGGCAAGTCCGGGCGAGATCTCGGGAGCGACGAGCGCCCACGCTCTCGCGTCGTCGGCGAGCGCGTTCGTCGCCGCATCGGGGAGCAGCGTCGCGAGGACCTCCGGGCCGAGGCGCGCGGCGATGCTCGCGCGCAGCAGCTCCTGCGTGTAGTTCCCGGCGGCGTCGTAGAGCTGGAGCTTCGCGACCGAAAGCGTATCGAGCAGCGACCAAGGCTCGGGCCGGTAGCCGAGGATGGTGAATTCGAGAGGCAGGCTCTCGCCGTGCTCGTGCAGGAACTTGTTCACGCCCTCCATGTACGCCTCGATGAAGCCGCGCGCCTCGTCCGAGATCACCGCGAGGTCCAGCTGCGCCGCGCGGCCGAGACCGAGCGTGCGCATGAAGCGGTCGGACTCGAGAGCTGGCTCGCCGAGCACCTCCGCGAGGCGCCCCTGCGACGCGCGCCGGTAGATGTCCATCTGCCACAGGCGGTCCTGCGCGGTCACGTACCCCTGCGCGAAGAAGAGATCGTGCATATCGCTCGCGAAGATGTGCGGCACACCGTACTTGTCGCGCAGGACCTCGACCCTCTCGTGAAGACCGAGCAGCCGGAGATCGGCGTCGAGCGTGGGCAGCGGTCGCAGCACCAGCAGGCCGAAGGTCGTCGAGACCGCGCCGAGGATCACGATGAGCACGGCCGCCACGCTGACGAGCTTCCTCACTCCGCTTCCTCGAGGACGGCGAGCATCGCGCCGCCTTCGACCTTCGTCCCCGCGGCGACAGCGAGCCGCACGACGCGGCCGCGCGCCGGCGCGAGGAGCTCGTTCTCCATCTTCATCGCCTCGAGCGTCATGAGCGGCGCGCCTGCCTCCACGACGTCGCCTTCCGCGACATGCAGCGTCTTGAGCAGACCGGGCATCGGGGCGCGGAGCTCGTGCCGCCCACCGCGCACCGCCGCCGCGCCACGCGACGCGGCCGCCGCGCGTTCGTCGATCGCGGTCGCGCTGACCTCGATCCCATCCACGAGAAGCCGCAGCGGATCGTGCGTCAGCACCGTCACCTCGTGGCTGCGCCCCGCAAGGCGCACCGACCACTGCCGGCCGCGCACGATCTCCGCGGCTTCGGCGGCGACGACGGAGTCGTCGATGAGGAAGCGGCCATCCGGCCCGAGGTCGACGCGCACGCGCCGATCCCCGACGCTCACCTCGTAGATCACCGCAGCGCGTCCTCGCGCCCGGCGCGCGACCACGCGCCGTCGGGCGACGCGACCGGGCGGCGCGTGGCGCGGCCACGGGATGCGAGCACGGCAACGAGCGCGGCGGCCGTGGCCGCGCTGTCATCGAGCGCGACCGGCGAGCGAGGCGGCCAGTGCGTCGATACGTAGGAGGTGTCGTAGCGGCCGGCGACGAAGTCGGGCTCGCTCAGGACCTGAGCGTGGAAGGCGAGGCTGGTGGGAAGGCCGGCGACGATGGTCTCCCGCACGGCGCGTCGCGCCCGGGCGAGGGCTTCGGTCCGATCGGCGCCGTGCGCGATGAGCTTCATGAGCAGCGGGTCGTAGTCGCTCGTCACGGTGAGCCCTTCGAACAGGCCCGAGTCGACCCGCACGCCGGGACCGCCCGGCTCGCGCAGCAGCGCGATGCGCCCGGTCGCGGGAACGAAGCCGCGCTGGGCGTCCTCCGCCGTCACCCGACACTCGATCGCCGCGCCGCGGCGGCGCACGTCGCTCTGCGCGAACGGCAGAGGCTCGCCCGCGGCGATCCGCAGCTGGAGGGCGACGAGATCGAGCCCGGTGATCATCTCGGTCACGGGATGCTCGACCTGGAGGCGGGTGTTCACCTCGAGGAACGAGAACGCGCCGCGCGCGTCGACGAGGAACTCCACTGTGCCGGCGTTTTCGTACTTCGCCGCGCGCGCGATCCGCACCGCGGCCTCCCCGAGCCGCTCGCGGAGCGCATCGTCGACGGACGGCGCGGGAGATTCCTCGATGAGCTTCTGGTGGCGGCGCTGGATCGAGCAGTCGCGCTCGCCCAGCCAGACGATCTCGCCGTGCGCGTCCGCGAGGATCTGCATCTCCACATGGCGCGCGCGCTCGATCAGCTTCTCTACGAACATCGCCGAGTTACCGAAGGCACCGGTGGCCTCGCCGGACGACACGCGCCACGCCGCGTCCAGGTCGGCCGCAGATGCGACGGCGCGCAGACCCTTGCCGCCACCGCCGCCGGCGGCCTTCAACATGACCGGATAGCCGATGCGCTCGGCCTCGCGGCGCGCGTGATCGAGGTCGCGGAGCGGCTCGACCGTGCCCTCCACTATCGGAACGCCCGCTTCCCGCGCGAGGCGGCGTGCCTGCGTCTTCTCTCCGAGCCGTCGCTGCACGTCGCCGCCCGGCCCGACGAACACCAGACCCCCGTCGCGAACAGCGTCCGCGAAGTCCGCGTTCTCCGAGAGGAAGCCGTAGCCCGGATGGACGGCATCGCACTTCGCGCGGCGCGCGACCTCGATGAGCTTCTCGATCGCGAGGTAGCTCTCGCGCGGCGCCGCGGGTCCGATCGGGTACGCCTCGTCCGCGAGGCGCACGTGCAGCGCGTCGCGATCGGCGTCGCTGTACACGGCGACCGCGCCGATCCCGAGCTCGCGGCAGGAGCGGATCACCCGAACGGCGATCTCGCCGCGGTTCGCGACGAGGACCGCTCTAAAGAGAGGCGTCGGCGCGACCCGGGGGGTTCTCGGGGGGCGAGGCCCGCCGGTGGCGCGTCATAGCGGGATGTTCCCGTGCTTGCGCCTGGGATTCGTGTCGCGCTTCCCGGCGAGCGAACGCAGTGCGGCGATCAGCCGCGGTCGCGTCTCGTGCGGCTCGATGACGTCGTCGAGATACCCGTGCGCCGCGGCGACGTACGGGTTCGCGAACCGCTCCACGTAGCTCGCGACAAGCTCCTTCCGCTTCGCCTCCGGATCCTTCGCGCGCTCGATCTCATCGCGGTACACGATGTTCACGGCGCCCTCCGGACCCATCACCGCGATCTCCGCGCTCGGCCACGCGACGTTGTAATCGCCGCGGATGTGCTTGCTCGACATCACGTCGTACGCGCCGCCGTATGCCTTGCGCGTGATGACCGTGAGCTTCGGCACCGTCGCCTCCGCGTACGCGTAGAGGAGCTTCGCGCCGCTCCGGATGATGCCGCCGTGCTCCTGCGCGGTCCCCGGCAGGAAACCCGGCACGTCGACGAACGTCAGGAGCGGGATGTTGAAGGCGTCACAGAAGCGAACGAAGCGCGCGGCCTTCACCGATGCGTCGATGTCCAGCACGCCGGCGAGCACCATCGGCTGCTGCGCGACCACGCCGACGCTGCGGCCGTCGAGACGGGCGAAGGCGCAGATGATGTTGCGCGCCCAACCCTCATGGACCTCGAGCAGCTCGCCGTCGTCGCAGACGCGCCGGATGACCTGCGTCATGTCGTACGGCTTGTTCGACGCGTCGGGCACGAGCGCGTCGAGCTCCCCGTCCTGCCGGTCGAATGGATCGTCGGTCGCGACAACGGGCGCGGGATCGAGATTGTTCGACGGCAGGTAGCCGACCAGTCGCCGGAGCAGCTGAAGGCACGAGACCTCGTCGTCGCACTCGAAGTGCGCGACGCCGGAGCGACGTGCGTGCACGTCGGCGCCGCCGAGCTCCTCGAGCGTCACGTCCTCGTGGGTCACCGTCTTCACGACGTTCGGCCCGGTCACGAACATGTACGACGTGTCGCGCACCATTGCGATGAAATCCGTGATCGCGGGCGAGTACACCGCGCCGCCGGCGCACGGACCGAGGATGGCCGACAGCTGCGGGACGACGCCCGAGGCGAGCACGTTTCGCAGGAAGATGTCGGCGTAGCCGCCGAGCGACACGACGCCCTCCTGGATACGGGCGCCGCCCGAGTCGTTGAGACCGATAACGGGCGCACCATTGCGGACAGCCTGGTCCATGACCTTGCAGATCTTCGCGGCGTGCGCCTCGGCGAGCGACCCACCGAACACGGTGAAGTCCTGCGAGAACACGTAGACGAGCCGGCCGTCGATCTGACCGAAGCCCGTTACAACGCCGTCACCCATCACGCGCTGGTCATCCGCGATCAGCTCGGTGGGGCGGGCCATGAAAAAGGCGTCCAGCTCGGTGAACGACCCGTCGTCGAGGAGCAGCTCGACCCGTTCGCGCGCGGTGAGCTTGCCCTTCGCGTGCTGTTGCTGGATGCGCGCCTCACCGCCGCCGACAGCCGCGCGCTGCCGAAGGCCGCTGAGTCGTTCGCTCGGGCTCACGCGGTCAGGATAGGGCGCACCGGATCTGTGGCATCGGTCCTGCCTGGAGCCTCGTATGGACTACGTCCGGGTCCGGCCGACGACCTCGGTCAGCACGCGCGATGCGCGCGTATTCGTCATCACGGCCGACCTCGCGGACCCGGCGTACCAGGCGTATCTGTTGCTCCGCAACGCTTTCACGGTCGCGCTGATCCTCGCCGGAGCGGACAAGTTCCTGAGCGCGATGATCGATTGGGTGCAGTACCTCGCGCCCGTCATCCCGCGGACCGTCCACGTCCCACCGGAGATCTTCCTCCGCGGCGTCGGGATCGTCGAGATCGGGCTGGGCATCTGGCTCTCGCTCGTGCCGCGCCGCGCGGCCTATTGGGTCGCTGGCTGGCTCGCGATGATCATCGTCAATTCGCTGCTGGCGGGGACGCATCTCGACGTCGCACTACGTGACTTCGCGCTCCTGCTCGGGGCTCTCGCGCTCGGTCGCCTCGCCGGCGGTGTCCACCGCTGGCACGAGCAGCACGCCTGAGGTCGCAGGCCCGCGCTAGATCGCGACGAAGTACGTCTCGCAGGCGAGCTGCACCAGCTCCGGCGTGAGGTCTGAGGGCTTCCCGAGGAACCGCGCCGCGGCCCCCAGGTGCTGCATCAGGTCACGCGGATGGCACGAGCGCAGCGCGATGTTCCGCTCGAGGCAGTACTTCGCGATCCACTCCGCGGCTTTTGGATAGAAGGTGATCTTCTGGTGCTCGCACACGCGGCGAAGGATCTCGGAGAACTCTTCCGGGGTCGGCGGCTTGATCTCGATCTTGTACTGGATGCGCCGCAGGAATGCCTCGTCCACCAGGGATGAGGGCGTGCGGTTCGTCGCGAAGACGAGGAGCACGTCGAACGGAACCTCGATCTTGCGACCGTCGCTCGTCGTGAGGAAGTCGACGTCGCGGTCGAGCGGGACGATCCAGCGGTTCAGGAGCTGATCGGGCGACGCGCGCTGGCGGCCGAAGTCATCGATCAGCAGCACACCGCCGCTCGCCTTCATCTGGAACGGCGCCTCGTGCACCTTCGTGTTGGGGTCGAACACGAGATCGAGGTCTTCGAGCGTCAGCTCACCACCGACCTCGACGAACGGACGCGAGATCGGGACCCAGCGCCGATCGAAGCGCGCATCCAGCTCGACGAGCGGACGGTGACGTGACGCGTCGTACACGCGGATGATCTGCTGGCCGACGAGGATCGCGTACGGCACGACGATGCTGCCTTGGAGCATGGTCGCGAGTGCCTTCGAGATCGTCGACTTGCCGGTGCCGGGAGGTCCGAAGAGGAAGATCGACTGCGCGCTGTTGATGGCCGGTCCGAGCTGACGCAGCGTGAGGTCCGGGAGCACGAGATGCGCGAGTGCCTTGCGCAGGCCATCCAGGGTGACCTGGACGGCGCCGACGGACTGCGCGCGCACGCGCGCGACATAGGCCGCGAGCGGGACGGGAGCAGCGCCGACGTACCCATTACGCGCCAGCGCTTCCTTGGCGCGGACCTGGCCCTTCTCGGTGATCATGTAGACGTACGTCGACGCCGTGACTCCGGCGCCGCCCTTCACCTCGACGAGGTGCTCGGTCTTGCAGAAGTCGAGGACGGGCTGAAGGATCTTGAGCGGCAGGCACGTGATCTGAACGAGCTCGGCCGCCGTCGTCGCCCGCTGATAGAGGAGCTTCAGCGTGAGGTCGGCGACGAACGCCGACGTGAGACCGGTCTCCTCGATGCTCGCCGGCGCCAGCGGCGCGGACGCCTCCGGCGGTCGCGGCGCTGCGGGCGCGGGTGCTGCTGCGGTAGGTACTGCGGTTGCCATGTGCTCCCTATCCTCCGATGAACGCTGGTCCGCTGAGTTTAGGGGGGCTTATGTCCCCTTGAAGAGGGAAACGGGTGCCAGTCGCTGCAGTGACGAGTGGCGGACGCGGCGACGCGGCACCGAAACCCTCTGTTCGCGCGAAACCCCGTCCCTGCGGGACGGGGACCCCTCGC